>NZ_WKEE01000051.1:0-37906 GCF_021605635.1 Stenotrophomonas sp. PA-6-5C | reverse complement strand
CCACGCCCCCCCCGCCCGCGGCTTACCGCCTGCGTCCCGCCGGTAAACGCCCCCCGTTGCCCCATCCCACCCCGCCTTCTCCATGGACGCCGCCCTGCCCGACGCCACCGCCGCCGCTCTTCCCGGCCCTGCCCGACGCTGGCGCAGGCTGGCCTGGTGGTCCCTGTTCATCGCGGCCAACGCGGTGCTGGCCGCGCTCATCGCGCTGGGCAACGTGCCGCTGCGCGACAACCCCGGCGGGACGCTCGGCCTGGCCTATCTGGCGATTGCCCTGCCCGGCCATCTGCTCGCGTTCGGCGCGCTGGCCGGCCTGCTGCCGTTGGCCATCGGCCTGTGGCCGCGCAGCGCGCGCGCATTGAGTGTGTCGGCTGTGATCTGCCAGGGCCTGTGGCTGTGCCTGCTGCTGGTGGATGCCAAGGTGTTCGCGCTGTATCGCTTCCACCTCAACGCGATGGTCGCCAACATGGTGTTCGGCGGCGCCCTGCAGGACCAGGTGAGCCTGTCCTGGAAGACCTGGCTGCAGGCGGCTGCCATGGTGTCGGCGATCTTCGCCGCGCAGGGACTGCTGGCCTGGGCATGCTGGAAGCTGCTGCCCGCAGCACCGCTGCGGCGGCGGGTACTGCAGGCCTGGGCGGTGATCGCCCTGCTGATGGGCGGCGGCCAGGTCGCTACTGCCTACTACGACGCGCTCGGCGAACGCGCAGTGATCAGCCAGTGGAATTACCTGCCATGGGCGCAACCGATCACCGCCAAGAGTGCGATGCGCCGCTTCGGCGTGGTCAGCCAGCACCAGGTCGGCCTGCCCGATCCGCGCCATGCCCAGCTCAACTATCCACTGCAGCCCCTGCGTTGCCAGAGCCACCAGCGGCCGAACGTACTGATGGTGGTGCTGGAGTCGTTGCGCCATGACGTGCTCACCCCGCAGTTCATGCCCAACGCATCGGCACTGGCCCGGTCCTCGCGGGTGTACGAACATCATTTCAGCACCGGCAACGCCACCCGCTATGGCCTGTTCGGGCTGCTGTACGGCCTGCCGGGTGGCTACTGGCCCAGCATGCTCGACGAGCAGCGTGGCTCGCAGTTGTTCAAGGTGCTGGGACAGCAGGGCTATGACCTGCATCTGTATGGCAGCGCGCCGCTGTACAGCCCGGAATTCGATCGCACGGCGTTCGCCGATGTCCGCGACCAGCTGCACCAGGGGCCGTCCGAACTGACCTCCGACGGCCGTGATGCCGCCATCGTCGCTGGACTGCAGAAGGACATCCGCGCCAGCCAGGCTGCGCAGCGCCCGTGGTTCGGTTTCGTGTTCCTCGATTCCACCCACGCGCCGTACCACATGCCAGCCGGCTATCCGCCGCTCGCTACGCCGATGGCCGATGCCATCGATTTTCTCAAGTTCGGCCCCGAGCACGATCCAACGCCGGAACTGAACCGTTATCACACCTCGGTGCATTACGCCGACAGCCTGATTGGATCGCTGCTGGATGACCTGCGCGCACAGGGCCTGGAGCAGAACACGATCGTGCTGGTGACCGGTGACCACGCCGAGGAATTCAACGACCTCAAGCTCAACTACTGGGGCCATAACGGCAACTTCTCCAATTACCAGCTGCAGGTGCCGTTCGTGCTGCATTGGCCGGGCCAGGCTGGTGGCCGCGACGCGCGCGTCAGCTCGCATGAAGACTGGGTACCGACGCTGATGCGTCACGGCCTGGGCTGCGAGAACGCATTGACCGACTACAGCACCGGCCACGACCTGCTGGCTGCACCGACCGGCAAGCGTGCGCTGGTGGTGGAAAGCTGGTCGCAGCGTGCGGTGCGCGCTGGCG
This sequence comes from Stenotrophomonas sp. PA-6-5C, assembly GCF_021605635.1. Lineage (NCBI taxonomy): Bacteria > Pseudomonadati > Pseudomonadota > Gammaproteobacteria > Lysobacterales > Lysobacteraceae > Stenotrophomonas > Stenotrophomonas sp. PA-6-5C. Next base: position 36,077 of record NZ_WKEE01000051.1, on the reverse strand, counting down.
AGGCGATCTACGTGTTCGACAAATTCGGCAACGCCACCGCGCTCGATGCGCGCTATCGCCCCCTGCCGCAACAGACCCCTGACGCCGCCAGCATCCGCGCGGCATGGGAAGCGTTGACGCGCTTCCGCAACCGCTGAATCCAAGGACCGATCCACCATGAACCGCCCGCTGCGCATCCTGCATACCGAAGCCGCCAAAGGCATGGGTGGGCAGGAGATCTACATTTTCCGCCACATGCAGGTGATGCGCGCGCGCGGCCATGACGTCGCCCTGCTGTGCCAGCCGGACGCGCGCCTGGCCACCCGCGCGCGCGACGATGGCTTCACTGTGCATACGCTGCGCATGGGCGGCATGTCCCGGCTGCTGCACGGCATCTGGTCGGTGTCACGGCTGGTGCGCCGCGAGCGCTACGACGTGGTCAACACCACCAGCCGTCGCGATGCCTTGATTGCCGCCGCGGGCGCACGCCTCGGCGGCACGCCGCTGGTGGTGCGCTCGCGCCACCTGATGAGCCCGGTGAATTCGCTGCTGACCTACACCGGCCTGCCGCACCGGTTGATCACGGTGAGCAACTTCGTCAAGCAACTGCTGGCGGACCGAGGAATTCCCGCCGATCACATCGGCATCGTGCCGCCGATGGCGACGTCTCCGACCAGCAGAGGCGCCGCGCAGGAATCATCCTGGCAGGCACTGCAGGAGGCCCGCGCACGCGTGCGCGCCGAGCTCGGATTCGATGAACAGGACATCGTGGTGGGCTGCGTGGCCGTGCTGCGCGAACCCAAGGGCCACGCCGAACTGCTGCAGGCCATGCTGCCGCTGTGCAAGGCCAACCCCCGCCTGCATCTGGTGGTGGTCGGCGATGGCCAGGCGGTGATGCAGCGTCTGCAGGCCACGTGCGCCGAGCACGACCTGCAGCGCCAGGTCCATCTACTGGGTTTCCGCAGCGATGCCAGCCAGCTGATGCCCGGCTTCGACATCTTCGCCCTGGCCACACACAAGGAAGCATCGGGCACGGTGTTCCTGGAAGCGGCACAGGCGGGCCTGCCGATCGTGTCGCACCGGGTTGGCGGCGTGCCCGAAATGCTGGTGGAAGGCAGCAATGCCATCCTCACCCGACTCGGTGACGGCGCCGCCCTGACCGGCGCGCTGCGGCTGCTGGTGGACGATCCCGAGCGCCGACGGCAGATGGGACGTTCCGGCTGGGACTGGATCCGCAGCGCCAAGCGTTTCAGCCCCGAAGGCCACGCTGAAGCCACCGAACACTACTACCACCAATGGATGAAGGAGCTGGGTCATGGCTAATGCCAGAACCGTACCGGTGCTGATGCATCATCACGTCAGCAACTCGCCCGGCATGATCACGGTGTCGCCGGAGAATTTCGAAAGCCAGATCGCCTGGCTGGCGCGCACCGGCTGGACCTCCTTGACGCTGGACCAGTACGCCGGTTTCCTGGCCGGCAAGCCGGTGCCGCGCAAGTCGATCGTGATCACCTTCGATGATGGCTACCTGGACAACTGGGTCTACGCCCATCCGATCCTGCAGAAGTACGGCATGCACGCGGTGGTGTTCGTGGTGACCGGTTGGATGCACGAGGGCCCGATGCGCCCGCATGCCGGCATCACCGGTGCCACGCTGCCGGAAACGCCCGAGCATCGCGCGTGCGAAGACCTGATCTACAAGCAGGACCGCAGCGACGAAGTGATGATGCGTTGGAGCGAAGCACGTGCGGCCATCGAGGCGGGCACCTTCGAGATCCATTGCCATACCCACACCCACACGCGCTGGCTGCGCCGCCAGGACCTGGATCGCGCGCAGCGCCGTGCCGGCATCAGTGGCGACCTGTCGAAGGCCAGGGAAGTGCTGCTGGAGAAGCTGGGCGAAGTGTCGGACACGCTGTGCTGGCCGTACGGTGATTTCGACCAGGACTACATCGAAGTGGCGCGTGAGCAGGGCTTCCGCTACCTGCACACCACCCATCCGTTCGGACGCAACGTGGTCGGCGGCGACCCCGAGCGTATCTATCGCTTCGCCATCCGCAACCGGCCGGCAAGCTGGCTGCGCAAGCGCATCGCGTGGAGCTACAACCCGCTGATCGCACCGCTGTTCAATGGTTTCAAGGCGCGGCAGAAGAAGATGGTGCCGGGGCCGTGACGGCGTCTCCAGGCCCGGTCTGACACAGCTTCGGCAAGGAAGCTTCAACCGAGTGGAAGGAATACAGGAAATGAACGTTCTGGTTACCGGCGGTGCGGGATTCATCGGCTCCCACACGTGCGTGGAACTGCAGCAGCAGGGCCATACGGTGGTCATCGTCGACTCGCTCTGCAACAGCGACGCCGGGGTGATCGATCGGATCGGCAGCATCACCGGGACCACACCGTTGTTCGTACAGGCCGACGTGCGCGACCGTGCGCGGATCGCGGCCTTGCTGCGCGAGCATTCGATCGATGCGGTGCTGCATTTTGCCGCGCTGAAGTCGGTTGGCGAATCGCGGCAGATGCCGCTGGACTACTTCGACAACAACATCAGCGGCACCCTTGCCCTGCTCGGCGCCATGCGCGATGCCGGCGTGGGCACGTTCGTGTTCAGCTCGTCGGCAACGGTGTACGGCGACCAGGACCATTGCCCGGTGGCCGAGACGGCCTCGACCTGCGCGATGACACCCTATGGCCGTTCAAAGCTGGTGGTGGAGCACCTGCTGACCGACCTGGTCAGTGCCGACACAACGCTGCATGCGGCAACGCTGCGCTACTTCAACCCGGTGGGTGCGCATTCAAGCGCCCTGATCGGCGAGCTGCCGCACGGAACCCCCAGCAACCTGATGCCCTACATCGCCCAGGTAGCTGCCGGCCTGCTGCCCGAAGTGCAGGTGTTCGGCGATGACTACCCGACCTGCGACGGTACCGGCGTACGCGATTACATCCATGTGGAAGATGTGGCGCGGGCCCATGTGCTGGCGCTGCAGTACCTGCGCGACAAGCGCCGCAGCATCACCCTGAACCTGGGCACCGGACAGGGCCACAGCGTGCTGGAACTGATCAAGGCCTTCGAGCAGACCGTCGGCCGGCCGATTCCGTTCCGGATCACCGGTCGCCGCACCGGCGACATCGCGGTGAGCTTTGCCGACCCGTCCCTTGCCCTGCGCGAGCTGGGCTGGACCGCGCGCCATGGTCTGGCGGACATGTGCCGCGACACCTGGAAATGGCAGACGGAGATGCCGCGCAGCGCCTGATGCCTTGCTTGCGCCAGACAGCAACATGGCCGCACAGGCGGCCATGTTGTCGGTTCGATCCAGCGACAGGGCTCAGGCCGCAGCCGCTGTCCTGACCGCCGCCGAAAGCCGATCCAGGGTGTCCTGCATCAACGTCGCGTCATCGGCCTCGACCGTGACCCGCACCACCGGTTCGGTGCCGGAGGGACGCAGGAAGGCACGTCCGCGTCCGGATACGGCCTGCTGCGCTTCGGTCAGCGCAGCCTGCACGCTCTCGGCCTGCACGATGGCCTTGGCCGAGACATCACCGAGGCGCACGTTGACCGTCTTCTGCGGCACCTTGGACAACGGCTGCAGCGCTTCGCGCAGGTTCTTTCCCTGCTGCTTCAGCGCCACCAGCACCTGCAGGGCACTGACGATGCCGTCACCGGTGGTGGCCCGGTCCAGGCACAGCAGATGGCCGGACGCTTCGCCGCCGAGCACGCCGCCTCCCTCCACCAGTGCCTGATGCACGTAGCGGTCGCCGACGTTGCTGCGCTGGAACGGAATCTGCAGTTCGGCCAGGGCCTTTTCCAGACCGAAGTTGCTCATCAAGGTACCGACCACCGGGCCGCGCAGGCGACCTTCGGCCTGCCACGCACGCGCCAGGATGTACACCAGGTCATCGCCGTCGACCGGGTTGCCGTGGTCATCGGCCATCAACACCCGGTCACCATCACCGTCGAAGGCGATGCCCAGGTCGGCGCGGGTCTCACGCACCTTGGCAGCGAGGTTGTCGATGTGGGTCGAGCCGACGCCGTCGTTGATGTTGATGCCATTGGGTTCGGCACCGATGCCGATGACCTCCGCACCCAGTTCGCGGAACAGCAGCGGCGCGATCTGGTAGGTGGCGCCATGCGCGCAGTCGAGCACCAGGCGCACGCCGCGAAGATCGAACGAGCGCGGCACGCTGGACTTGCAGAACTCGATGTAACGACCGACGGCCTCGCGTGCACGCGAGGCCTTGCCGAGCTTCTCCGAAACGGCCGTGGTGAACGGCACGTCCAGCGCAGCTTCCAGCGCCAGTTCGGTGGCATCGTCGAGCTTCTCGCCCTGGGCGGAGAAGAACTTGATGCCGTTGTCGTAGTGCGGATTGTGCGACGCACTGATGACGATGCCCGCATCCACGCCGAGGGTACGGGTGAGGAAGGCAACGGCCGGGGTCGGCATCGGGCCGAGCAGCTGCACGTCAGCGCCCGCAGCGACCAGCCCGGCTTCCAGCGCGGCTTCGAACATGTAGCCGGAGATCCGCGTGTCCTTGCCGATCACCACGATCGGACGGCGACCCTCCTGGCCACGCTGGGCAACCAGCACGCGGCCCAGGGCGTTGCCCAGGCGCAGCACGAAATCAGCCGAGATCGCCCCTTGGCCGACCCGACCACGGATGCCGTCGGTACCGAAGTACTTGCGGCTCCCCATCAAACCTCCTCCGGTGCCGGCTCGCGGCGCAGCATCGCCAGCAGGTCGGCCAGGCGGTCGCGCAGTTCACGGCGGTCGCAGATCTGGTCGATGGCACCGTGTTCGAGCAGGAACTCCGAACGCTGGAACCCTTCCGGCAGCTTCTCGCGCACGGTCTGCTCGATCACGCGCGGGCCGGCGAAGCCGATCAGTGCACGCGGTTCGGCGATGTTGATGTCGCCCAGCATCGCGAACGACGCCGACACGCCACCGGTGGTCGGATGGGTCAGCACCGAGATGTACGGCTGCCCGGCTTCACGCAGTTTGCCCAGCGCGGCCGAAGTCTTGGCCATCTGCATCAGCGAGAACAGGCCTTCCTGCATGCGCGCGCCACCGCTGGCGGAGAAGCACACGTAGGGTGCGCCGATCTCGGCCGCGGTCTCGGCGGCAAGGGCGAAGCGCTCGCCGACCACCGAACCCATCGAGCCACCCATGAAGGCGAAATCGAAGGACGAGGCCACCAGAGGACGGCCCTTGAGCAGGCCGCGCATGGCAATCAGCGCGTCGTACTCACCGGTGTTCTTCTGCGCGATCTTGATGCGCTCGCCGTACTTCTTCTGGTCCTTGAACTTCAGCAGGTCGGTCGGCCCCAGGCGGGCAGCGATCTCGGTGGTGCTGTCGGCGTCGAACAGCGCGGCCAGGCGCGCACGCGCACGGATGGCCATATGGTGGCCGCACTTCGGGCAGACCTCCAGATTCTCTTCCAGCTCCGGACGGTACAACGCACTGCCGCAGTTGCTGCACTTTTCCCACAGGCCCTCGGGGACGCTGCGCTTCTTGCTGGGGGTGTTGTCGGTGCGGATGCCAGACGGCATCAACTTGCTGAGCCAACTCATGCGGGAGGACACTTCCGTTCAGGGCGGCCCGAGGGCCGCAAAGGCGGACAGTCTAGCTCCGCTTTCCCTGCCCGTGCACCCCCTGCCCGGCCTTGGCCCCGATGGAAAAAACCATGCTGGGACGTACGTTTAGGTGTTGGGGAGTGCCTGCCGCCGGCCGGCAGCGCTTGCAAGCGGGCAGCTACGGAGGATGCCGGCCAGCGGCCGGCACTACCGTTACGCGTCGAGCGCCTGCCGCAGCGGAGCCAGGAATGCAGCGGCGCGCTGCGCAGCCTCCTCGGCGGAACCCGCTTCGGCGAGCACCGCCACCAGCGCACTGCCGACCACCACGCCGTCGGCCTGGCGGGCCATGGCCGCCGCACTGGCTGCATCCTTGATGCCGAAGCCGGCCACCACCGGCACGCTGGCCTTGGCCCGCAGCGCCTGCAGACGTGCACTGGCCGCGTCGCTGTCCAGGCGTTCGGAAGCGCCGGTGACACCGGCAAAGCTGACGTAGTAGAGATAGCCGCGGGCCAGCGCCAGCAGCTTGTCGGCGCGCGCCTCGCTGGTGGTCGGCGATGCCAGCAGAACCAGCGCCAGGCCTGCTGCGTCGAAGGCCTGCTGCGCCTCGCCGGCCTCTTCCGGTGGCAGATCGACCAGCAGCACGCCGTCCACGCCAGCGGCCACCGCCGCATTGGCGAACGCCACGTAACCGTGGATCTCCACCGGGTTGAGATAGCCCATCAGCACTACTGGCGTCTGCGCATCCTGTTCGCGGAACTGTGCCACTGCCTGCAACACATATCGGGTGCCTGCGCCGCGGGCCAACGCACGCTCGGAGCTGCGCTGGATGGTCGGGCCATCGGCCATCGGGTCGGAGAACGGCACGCCCAGTTCGATCACATCGGCACCGGCCTCGACCAGCGCGTGCATGACCGGCACCGTGGCTTCCAGGGACGGATCACCCGCGGTGATGAAGGGGATCAGGGCCTTGCGCTGCTGCTCGCGCAGGCGCTGGAAACAGGCATCGAGTCGGGATACGGACATCTCAGGCACATCCTTCAATCAGTTCAATCGCTTCACTGGTTCCCCAGTACATCTGGAGGACCTTCCCTTCAAACAGTTCCACGCGGATGCCGAGGGCCGAGCCCGGGTCCTGCCAGGTCAGGTATTCGCCCTGCTCGCCGTCGTAGGCATGCGGGCTGGACACAGGCGGCTTCGGGAACCGGGCGACCGCCTGGGCGCGGGTCATTCCCACGCGCAGGCCAAACGGGCCGGGCTGCTCGGCTGGCGCCCCGCTGTCCGGATCCAGGCCGAGGTCGAAACGAACCACGCGGTCCTCGTCGGTCATCATCGACACGCCCGCCGGCAGGGCCGTGCCGTCGTAATACTCGCAACTGCCGCCGAGGGCTTCGACCGCCCCTTGCGCCGTCCACGGCCCGAGTGCCTTGAGATCGTTCAAGTGCTGGCCGATCAGCACCTCGCCGGCATGATCCAGCGCCACCGAGACCACGGCCGGGCCCTCGTCGTCGCCCTCACCTTCCGCTGCGGGCGGGTCATCAATCGGCGTGCGCGCCAGAGGGTCGACATCTTCATTGGCGGCGGCCTGCTGCGCAGGCTGCGTGGTTGCCTTGGCCGCCGGCGCCAGTACGGGCGGCTCCGGCGGCTGGCACGCGGCCAGACCGAATGCCAGCAGCAGTACGCTGCTGTTGCGCATCAGCGCACTCACAGCACCAGGCCTTCGCGCGCAGCAATGGTGTGCACGTCCTTGTCGCCGCGGCCGGAAAGGTTGCACAGCACGATCTGGTCGCGCGGACGCCCGCGCGCAAGCTTCATCGCCTGTGCCAGCGCGTGGCTGGACTCCAGCGCCGGCAGGATGCCTTCGGTATGCGCCAGCAGGTGGAAGGCCTGCAACGCCTCTTCGTCGGTGATGCCGACGTAGCGCGCGCGGCCGCTGTCGGCCAGGAACGCATGTTCCGGACCGACGCCCGGGTAGTCCAGTCCGGCCGATACCGAATGGGTCTCGATGATCTGGCCATCGTCGTCGCACAGCACATAAGTGCGGTTGCCGTGCAGCACGCCCGGACGGCCGGCGGCGATGGAGGCTGCGTGGCGGCCGGTGTGGATGCCATCGCCGGCCGCTTCAGCGCCGACGATCTCGACCTGGCGGTCGTTGAGGAAGGCATGGAACAGGCCGATGGCATTGCTGCCGCCGCCGACGCAGGCGGTGATCGCATCGGGCAGGCGACCGTATTCGGCCAGCATCTGCTCGCGCGCCTCGCGGCCGACGATGGCGTTGAAGTCGCGCACCATGCGCGGGTACGGGTCCGGGCCGGCGACCGTGCCGATGATGTAGAAGGTGTCCTGCACGTTGGTGACCCAGTCGCGCATCGCTTCGTTGAGGGCGTCCTTCAGGGTGGCCGAGCCGGAAGTGACCGGCACCACCGTCGCACCCAGCAGCTTCATGCGGTAGACGTTGATCTTCTGCCGCTCGATGTCGGTAGCGCCCATGTACACCACGCACTCCAGGCCCAGCCGCGCGGCGACGGTGGCGCTGGCCACGCCATGCTGGCCGGCGCCGGTCTCGGCGATGATGCGCTTCTTGCCCATCCGCGCAGCCAGCAGCGCTTGGCCGATGGTGTTGTTGATCTTGTGCGCGCCGGTGTGGTTCAGGTCCTCGCGCTTGAGCAGGATCTGCGCGCCGCCGACGTGGTCGCTGAGGCGTTCAGCATGGTAGATCGGGCTTGGCCGGCCCACGTAATGGGCCAGGTCGCGGTCATAGGCCAGCTGGAACGCCGGATCCTGACGGGCCTGGTCATAGGCCTGGGCCAGTTCCTGCAGGGGGCCGACCAGGGTTTCGGCGACGAAACTGCCACCGTAACGGCCGAAGTGGCCCTGGGCGTCCGGGAAGGCATGGAAATCGGCAATGGGGGAGGCAGACATGGGAACGACCGGTCATTCAGACAGGTTGACACTTTAGCGCACGGGTTGTGTCCGGAAAATGGATATTATCTGGCGCATCCTGTCAGGAAATCTCACATGAGCACCTCACTGCTGCCGCCGCTGAATGCCCTGCGGGCATTCGAGGCCACCGCACGTCTGGGCGGCGTTGGCCGCGCTGCACAGGCCCTGCATGTAACCCATGGCGCGGTCAGCCGGCAACTGAAGCTGCTGGAAGACCATCTGGGCCTGGCCCTGTTCCAGCGGGCCGGTCGCGGCCTGCGCCTGACCGCCGCCGGCACCCGCCTGCAGGAAGCCTGCAGCGAGGCCTTCAACGGCATCGAGGACTGCGTGCGCGCATTGCAGCGGCCGGCGGCCTCTCCGGCGCTGGTGCTGGGGTGCAGCGGCAGCGTGCTGGCGCGCTGGATGATTCCGCGGCTGCCGGCCCTGCAGGCGGCCCTGCCCGGCGTGCACCTGCAGTGGTCGGCCCTGGATGGCAGCTTCACAGAGACGCAGGCCACGCTGGATGCGGTGCTGCTGCTGGCGCAGGGGCCGTGGCCACGCGGTTGGCAGGTGCGCGAGTTGGCACCGGAACGGGTGGGCGTGGTGGTGGCGCCCTCGCACCCGGCGGCGCATCGGCTGCGCGACGTGCCGCCGTCGGCCCTGCTGCAGGAAACGCTGTTGCATACCAGTTCGCGGCCGCAAGCGTGGCCGGCGTGGGCGCAGGCACATGATCTGGATCCAGGCCAGCTGCAACTGGGCACCGGCTTCGAACACCTGTACTACCTGCTGGAAGCGGCGGTGGCGGGGCTGGGCCCGGCGATCGCGCCCGAGCCGCTGGTGGCAGAGGATCTGGCCGCAGGGCGGCTGCTGGCACCGTGGGGGTTTGCCGCGACCGGCGGATTCTGGGTGCTGGCGCGGCCGGACGGTCCTGTCGATGCGCGCGTGGACGCGCTGGCGGACTGGGTGGTTGGGCAGTTGCGTTGAGTACGAAGGCCGAGCGCGGGCTCGGCTCTACAGAAGGACCAACCGGCAGCGATCGAGCACGCTCGATGCTGCCAAGCGCTGTCAGGGTGCCGTCGGCGCCGCCAGGCGTTGCTGCAGATCCTCGCGCAGGCGTGACAACTCGACTTCGGCCTGCTGACGCTGCTGCATGCCCTCTCGATGGATGCTGCGCACCTCTTCGACCGTGGCGATCAGCTGATCGTGCACATGGCGCAACGTGGCCACGTCGATCACGCCGCGCTGGTTGCTGCGTGCAGTGTCCACCGAAGCCTGGCGCATCAGGTCTGCATTGCGTCGCATCAGCTCGTTGGTCGCATCATCGATCGCATTGGCCAGTTCGGCCGCGTTCTTCTGCTCGCCCAGCGACAACTGGATCGCGAACTGGCGCTTCCACGATGGGATGGTGATGTCGCGGACGGTGTTGAACTTCTCGATCAACTGCAGCGCATTGGCCTGGATCAGGCGGATCATCGGCAACGACTGGTCAGCCGCGTGCTGCATCAGCTGCAGGTCGGAGACGCGCTTCTCGATCAGGCGGATCGCATTGTCGATCTCGCTCTGACGGATGCGCTGCTGCGGATCTTCGCTGCCCTGCCCCAGCAACTGCTCGGACTGCAGCTGGGCCAGGCGCTGCTTGCCGGCGGCGGCATACAGGCCCAGGGCGTGACGCTCTTCGCGGACGATGTCGTGCATGCGGTCGAAATCGCTCACCCGCTTGCCCATCAGCGCCTGTTGCGCGCCGACGTCGCCCAGCAGCTGTTCGATCTGCGAATTGGTATCGCTGAACTTCTGCACCAGTTCGCCCTTGGAGGAGCGCAGGCGATCGATCAGGCCACCGATCACCGGCACTTTCGAGCGCTGCGAAAAACCATCCAGCTTGAGCTCGCGCGCGATGCGCACCACTTCGCCGAGCTTCTCGCCGTTGGCGTCGAGGTCACGATTGCGTACCTGGTCCAGCAACTGGCTGGAGAAGGCCGTCGTCCGTGCGGCGGCTTCACGGCCGAACACCTGCAGATTGCCTGGGCGCAGGTCTTCCAGCTCGTGGCCGATTTCGGCGATGCGCGGCAGGTCGTCGCGGACCAGGCCGAGGGCCTTCAACGTGCTGTCATCAAGTTCCGGGGCGGGCGTGGTGGCGGGCACGAGCGTGCCGGAGTTCTGGCTGTCCTGGGTCATCGGGCAGTGTCCTTGCGGTGGATAAGCGGCAGCGGCGGCCGGCTCAGGGCAGTCTAGCCTGAGCAGCGGCCACTTCGTCGTCGATCTGGGCCTGCAGCGCAGCTGCCTGCGCGACCTGTGCAGCCTGGGCCTGAGCCTGGCCAGCCAGCGCCGCCTGGCGCCAAGCGGGCAGCAGGACATCATGGATGCGGACGAAGCGCTGCAGCAGGGCTTCGTCCTGCTCCTGCAGCAGCTGCCATTGCCCGCTTTCGATGCGCCGCAGCGTGGCCAGCCGCTGCAGGTGGTCCACGCGCGGGGCCAGCGCGACCTGCGCAGCGCCTTCCAGGCTCGCCAACTGGGCGGCGCCGAACGTGGCCCAGGCCTCCAACGCGGCGGCAGCCGCATCGTTGTCGATGATGGTCTGGGCACGCTGCTGCACATGCTGCGCGAGACCCTGTGCCTGCTCGCGCGCCTGCAGCACCAGCACGCCCAGCTGCGCCTGCAACCCCTGCGCCTGCGCTTGGCGCGCTACGTCGCGGCCGAGCAAGCGCCCCCACCAGCTCTCCTGCCGCCGCAGGCGCGCCGGCTCGCTGGCCTGCAGGGCCAAGGCGATCCGCGCCAGCGCAGCCACCAGTCCTTCGCCCCCCGTGCCGGCCTGCAACGGTGCCGGCTCGGCCAATACCTGCAGCAAGGGGCTGCCGTACACGGCCAGCGCGGCCACATCGACACGCGCAGGAAGCATGGGTCCGGGCAGGGAGCGCACGCAGGTCACGGCAGTGGTGGCGGTCGTGGGCCGTCATCAGCCACCGTTTCCGGCGGCAATGACTCACCGTAGAAGTGGCGCATCAGCGCTTCGTCCAGCGCACGTTCTTCCGGAGTCGCTGCACGACGCACGCGCGGGCGACGACGCGGGTCGGTCGTGGCCACATCGGTCGCTACCTGCTGCCGTGCCCACCCGGCGAATGCTGCCAACGTCTGCGACAGCTGTACCTGCTGCTCCTGCGAGGCGACCAGCAACTGCAGCAGCGGTGCCAGACCGGCCTGCAGGTCTTCGGCCAATGGCGTGGCTGCGGCCTGCGGCGCGGCAGCGGCCGGCGCACTGGCCGGCCGTGCATCTGCCAGACGCTGCAGCGCCGCCAGCAGGGCCGGCCATGGCGCCGGCTCGGGTGCGGCGGCTACCTCCACCGGCGGTGGCGGCAGCTGCAACGCACTGGCGATGTCGGCCAGCTGCGCGACCACACGCCCACCGACATCGCTGTCACCGGCGCCCATCGCCTTGTTGCGCAGGAAATCGCGCTTGATCTGCGCCCAGCGTTGCGCGCGCTCGTCATCCAGCACGCCACGCAGCTCGGCCAGCTTCAGCAGATTCTCTTCGGCACCGGTGGTCAGCAGCTGCGCTTCGCCCAGGTAGTGGTCGGAGATCAGCTGCTGCAGCTCGTCGTCATTCATCACCGGCGAAATCTTCTCCGCCAGTTTGTTCATGTTGCGGTAGCTGCCCTGCAGGCGGAACGGCGGTTCGGTGCGATAGCGGTCGTCCTGCGCGGCGCTGGCGATGTACTGCTGGTTGACCCTGTAGACCACGTCGCGCACGCGCAGCATGCGCTGCAGGGTGGCGGTGATCTCGTTGACCTCGGCGCCACTGTAGGCATGGCTCAGGCCGTTGCTGGAGACATCCTTGCCCATCGCGCGATCGACCAGCAGGTACAGGTCGGCCATCTCACGCGTGGCCAGCGGTGCCAGTACCGGGTTGGAGGTCAGGCTGTTCTCGATGTAGCTGAGGGTGAAGGCCGCTTCCATGCCGCCGAGCACGTCGCCCAGGTTGTAGATGTCGGCACGGTTGGCCAGCATGTCCGGGATCTTGAACACTTCGCCGGACTCGGTATACGGGTTGCCGGCCATGACCACGCAGAACTTCTTGCCACGCATGTCGTAGGTGCGCGTACGACCGCGCCACACGCCTTCGATGCGACGCGTGCCATCGCACAGCGAGATGAACTTCTGCAGGAACTCGGGGTGGGTGTGCTGGATGTCATCGACATACAACATGGTGTTGTTGCCCATCTCCAGCGCCAGGTTGAGCTTTTCCAGTTCCTGCCGCGAGGTCGCGTCCGGCGCCTGCTGCGGATCCAGCGACCGCACTTCGTGGCCCAGTGCGGGGCCGTTGATCTTCATGAAGACCAGGCCGAGGCGATGCGCCACGTACTCCATCAACGTGGTTTTGCCGTAGCCGGGCGGCGAGATCATCATCAGCAGGCCCATCAGGTCGCTGCGCTTGTTCTCGCCAACGGTGCCCATCTGTTTGGCCAGGTTGTCGCCGATCACGCCGAGATACACGTCGTTGATCAGCTTGTTGCGCACGAAGGACGACAACGGCCGCGCCTTGAACTCCGACAGCCGCAGGGTTTCGCGCTCGCGGCCGATGATGCCCTGGCGCACGGCCTGATAGGCATGGAAGGCCGGCACGAAGGATTGCAGGTGGTGCTGCAGGCGTGCCAGGAAATCATCCAGTGACACGGTCAGGCTGCCATTGTGGATGCGGGCATGCTCGCCCAGCAGGCCATTGACCTCCGCCTGCAGCGGTGCATCGCTGGAACGCGTGCGCAGCTGTCGCTGCACCAGCAGCAATGCTGCCGCTTCTTCCACATAGCCGGCGTGCGCCGATTGTGCCGGCAGCCCGGCGAGCGCCCGCAGCCATTGCCCGGCCAACGCCCAGCGCGTGGCCAGCGGATCCTGCGAGCGCTGCAGTGCACGTTCAAGCGCTTCACGCTGGCCCGCCTGCTCCAGTTGCTGCGACAGCGCGTCCAGCAGTGCCTGCGCGTGGCGGCTGCTGCTGAACACCGGCTCGCCGGCGACCAGTTCTTCGCCCAGATACGCCGCTGCAGCATCGGCGGCGGCGGCGTCGAACGGCAGTGCATGGGTCTGTGCGTAGTCATGCAGCGCCTTCGCCATTTCCGCGCGCAGCGCCTGACGCCCCTCATCGGAACCGAACAGGCGCGCGATGGCCTCCGCGCCGGCCTGCCGGCCGGGCCACTGCGCCACGGCTTCATCGCGTTGCCGCGCGGCCCAGAACAGCAGCGCCAACGCACGCACGTGGGGCGAATGCCGCAGCGGGCCGGCGGCCTGCTGCAACGGCAACAGCGCGCGCAGGATCAGGGCGGCGTCATGGTCATGGATACCGCGCTCGTACCCCTCGCGGTAACGGGGCGCGGCAAACGCGCGGACCCGCTGGTCCAGCGCTTCGGGTTCGGCCGCATCGTGCTGCAGCTGGGCCAGGTCCAGGCCATCCCGGCCCTCCTCCGCCGCCAGCAACAGGCACCCGGCCAGGTATTCGCCGCGGTAGATCGCGTCCGATTCCGAATCCAGGGTCACCTGCCAGAACGGCTTCAGCGCATCCAGCTCGGGATCGTGCAGGGTCTCCAGGAAGTCGGTACCGGTGAGATGGATGGCAAGGGTTTCGCCACGCGGTAGCAGGGTCAGGTCCAGCGCCTGGGTGTTCACGCTGAAACGATGGCGCGGGCCAAGCCGGACGACGTTGCCTCCTGCCTCGTACAGGTCGCTGCGGTCGCGCAGCTGGCGCACGGCCTGGTCGCGCACACCCTTCAGGCGCGCCTCGACATCGTCAGCCTTGACGTTGTCGCGCAGCGCACGCAGGCGCTCGGCCAGTTCACGCAGCTTGAGGATCAGCGGATCGCCGGCGAAGAACGCGTTCAGTTCGTCGGCCGTGCCGAACCGCTCGGTACGCTTGCCCAGGCCGTCGAGGATGCGGTTGGCGGCATCGAGCACCGAGCGCGCCTTGCGCTGGCGATCATCCAGCAGGGCCTGCTTGTGCGTGTCGAAGGCTTCGACCAGCTCTTCGCGTTTGCTCAGGATGTCGCCGAGGAACTGCTCGTGCTCGCCGAACTGGCTTTCCAGTTCTTCCAGCTGCACCAGCAGGCGCGACAACTGTTCGTCGGCCCGCTCAGGGTCGCTGGCCATCGCCAGCGCGCTGGTGATCGACTGCGAGAACAGGGCGAACTGGGCGGCGAACTGGGCCACGGCTTCGGCCGAGCCCAGCGTCTTGCGACGCTGTTCGGCCCGTGCGCGCGCCTGGTTCAGGCGCCCGTACAGCAGCGAGATCGATTCGACCACGCGGGTGCGCGCGGTCGCATCGTCGACTTTCAGCCCGGCCATCAGCTCGGACAGCATGTCCAGATCACCGGCCATGTCGCGCAGGCCGTCCAGCTGCTCATCCAGCTGGCGTGCGCTGGCGGCCTGCTGTGCAGCCTCGTCCAGCGCCTGCATGCGGGCGGTCAAGGGCGCCAGTGCCGCGTCGCCGGCAAGGAAGATACCGGTGGCGGCGCCGACACGGTCATGCGCCTGCACCAGCTCGGCGGCCATCGCCTCGATGCGCGCGGTATCGATGTAGCGCAGTTCGCGGATGGTCAGCAGGCGGCCGCGCAGCGCGGTGATCGCGTTGAGCGCTTCGACGAAGGCCTGCACCTCGCTCCAGTTTTCCGGCTGCAGCCGGCCCAGCAGCGCCTTGTGCGTGCTCTCGGCCTCGGCCATCGCCTGCGCCGACTGCTGGCGGATCGACTGCACTTTCTCGTATTCGTCCAGCACCGATTCGCCGGTGGCGCTGATCTGCCGCAGCAACGCTTCGGCACCATCACAGGCCTCGTCGCCCAGCCAATGATGCGCATCGAAAAGCCGCCGGGTGTCGGCCACCAGGCGCTGGTAGCGCTGCACCGATACATCCTGGCCGTCGATTTCGCGCGCCAGGTTGAACAGGTTGGAGATGCCACGCACCAGCTCGGCGTTGCCGATGCGCCCCATGAAGGTATTGCCGGGCGGACGGCTGGCGGCGAACTCATCGCTGCTGAAAGGCGTCTGCCAGACCTGCATCGGATGGATGCGGGTCGGCTCGCTGCCTTCTGCATGGAACAGCACCATGCGCCCGTCCTGCATGAAGGCATAGCCGTGGCCGAACACCGGGTTCTGCAGCACGCGCTGGATGGTGTTGTAGACGAACAGCGCCGAGCGCCCGCCTTCGCGCTCGTAGAAGATGTACAGCACGTCCTCGCCGTTGGGCGAACGGATGCTGCGCTTGAACTGCATGCCATCCATCGAGGCGTCGAACGCCTTGTGCTCGCCCCCCTGCAGGTAATAGCCGCCGGGGAAGATGATGCCGTGGTCCTCGGGCAGCTGCACGCAGGCCTGGACGATGGCATCGTTGCGCACGATGTCGCCGGTGAGCGTGTTGTAGATCAGCCCGCGCCATTCGGTTTCGCGGTAGGGCAACACTTTCAGCAGCACCAGCGAGCCGACACGGGCAAACTCGAACTGCGCGTCGTCGAGCGACTGCGTGCCGTCATCCACCGGTTCGCTGTAGATGCCCTGCCCGGTTTCGGTGTTGTTCTCCACCTTGATGGTCAGGTCGCCACCGGTGGTTTCCACGAACAGGGTATCGAGGATGTTCAGATGCGAGTGGCGGCCGTTGACGGCAAGGTCGCGCGTGGCGCGGGTCCATTCGAAATCGAACGGCGGTGGCAAGGCGATGTCACGCTCGCCACGTGCATCGAGATAGGTCAGTTCACCTTCGCGTGACAGCGCCCAGCGGAACACGCGCACGTCGCTGCTGCGCTCGCCGATCTGGAACGAGGCCAGCAGCTTGTCGCCCACCACGATCAGCTGCAGCAGGCGCGCATGCTTGTAGTAGGCGTACAGCTCGTTGAAGTCGTGCACGAAGCCGGGCTGGTCGAGGAAACTGCCCTTCAGCTCGAGCGCGGCGACGTCGTAGCCCTCAGTGCCCTGTACCAGCCGGTACAGGCCGAACACATCTTCGATGCGGGTCTGGGTCTTCAGCCCGATGAACACGTTGTAGCCGAACAGCAGGCGGTCGGGGCCGACCTGGACGATGTCGCGGCCGACACAGTTGTTCTCGCTGCGGATGCGGAAGCGGCCGACCACCTCCAGGCGGCTGTCGCCGAACTCGGCCAGGCGCTGGCGGTTCAGCTGCTCGGCAACGGCCTGCAGGCGCTGGCCCTGTTCGCCGAGACGGCGTCGCAGGACTTCATAGGCGCCACCCTGGGCAACGGCCTGGTCGACGGTATCGCCGGCAGCCTCAGGCACGACGGACTCGGTGGACGGTTTGGTTTCGGACATCAGCAGGTTTCCGGCTCACGGACGGCCGGCCGTCGATGCGGCCGGCACGGGTGGGCGATGGCGGTAGCCATCGCCGGGTGGATCAGCGCGTGCTGTCGACCACCGCGGTCGACTCGACGGGCACGGTTTCCACGTCCTCGGCGATCTGCCGCGGCGCGCTGTCGGCCACGTTGACGCCCAGGTAGCGCTGCATCAGGTCCTGCACGATCGGGCTCTTGCCGGCGAAGCCTTCGATTGACTTGCCCAGCGAAACCGCCTTGATCAGGTTCTCGAACATGCCGCCGTCGCCACCGATCAGGTCGATGTCTGCATTGCGCAGGGCGCTGGCGATGACGCCCGCGTTCTCGCGCGAGACTTCCTTGCCGGCTTCGATCGAAGCCAGGGCCTGCTTGAGGCTGTTGTCGAGCATCATGCGGAACTCTTCGTGGCCACGTGCCTGGTCGCTCAGCGAAGCGATGGCCTCGAACTTGCGGACCAGGCCTTCGGCCTCGGCCAGCAGCTTCTTCTGCACCACGCCGGCTTCGGCATTGCCCAGCGATTCGGTAGCCGTGGCGCGAGCCAGGCCCATCTTCTCTTCGCCCTGTGCCTGTGCCTGCAGCGTCTCGGCCAGCACGCGCGCCTCGTTGCTGCCCTGCTTCAGGTTCGCTTCGGCCTTGGCTTCGATCACGCGCGCTTCGGCGATGCCGACCTTTTCGATGGCCAGCGCCGACGCTTCGCGCACCTGCGCTTCGGCCAGGCCGGGTGCAGCCTGTTCGGCGCGGAACGCATCGGCCAGCAGGCGCTTGGCTTCGGCCTGCTTGCCGGCCGCTTCGTGCTCGGCCTGCGCCAGCGTGGTCAGCTCCACTGCGCGATGCTTGGAGGCGGTCTCGCGGGCCTGCGCTTCCTTCACTTCGCGCACCAGCGATTCCTGCGCCTTGGCTTCAGCTTCCAGGATCAGCACCTGCTTCTGGCGGTCGGCCTCGGAGACTTCGCGCACTTCCTTGATGCGCTCTTCTTCCTGCGCCACGGTCTTGTCGATGGAGATGCGTTCGCGGGTGATGTTGGCCACGTCCATCTTGCCCTGCTCGACCACCTTGTCGCGCTCCACGCCCTGCAGCTGCACTTCGCGGTCGGTGGTGACCTGCTCCAGCTGGCGTGCACGTTCGACGCGCTCGGCCTCGATGGCCACGGCGCGCTGACGGTTCTGCTCGGCCACTTCGACTTCGCGCATGCGGTTCTGCTCGCGGATGTCGATCACCTGCTGCGCTTCGATGCGGGCGTTTTCGGACAGCTGGCGCTGTTCTTCCTGGACCTTGGCGGTCTCGGCTTCCTCGCGCGCACGGATGGTCTCGATCTCGCGCTTCTGCCGCGCCTCGGCCTCGGCCTGCTGCCGTTCAAGCGCCAGCAACGCCTCGCGGGCTTCGACGTTCTTCTTGGTGATGGCCAGCTTCTCGTTCTGCTCCAGCTCGTTGGTCACCACGTTCTGCGCAGCGGTCAGTTCGGTGATCTTGCGGATGCCCTGCGCATCGAGGATGTTGAACTGGTCCAGCAGCGACTTCGGTGTCTGCTCCAGGTAGTCGATGGCCACGTCTTCCAGCACATAGCCATTGAGGTCATTGCCGATCACCGCGATGATCTCGTCGCGGAATTCCTGGCGCTTCTCGAACAGCTCGGTGAAGTCGAATTTCTTGCCGACCGTCTTCAGTGCTTCGGAGAACTTGGCGTTGAACAGTTCATCGACCGCGTGTTTATCCGAGGCGCGATCAGCGCCGATGGCCTTGGCCACGCGCAGCACGTCGGCCTGGGTCTCGTTGACGCGCAGGTAGAACGCCACGGCGATGTCGGCGCGCATGTTGTCGCGGCAGATCAGGCCTTCCTTGCCGCGACGGTCGATCTGCAGGGTGATCAGGCTGATGCGCATCAGCTCGGCGCGGTACAGCACGGGAATGATCAGCGCGCCGGTGAAATGCACTTTCGGGGTGGAACTCATGTCGTTGACGATCAGGGCCACGCCCTGGTCGACCTTGCGGTAGAACGCCTTGAACAGGCCGGCCACGCCGAGCAGCAGGGCAAGCACGCAGCCCACGATGAAGAGGAAGGGGAGCACGGAAGCCAACGTCATTGATGATTCTCCTTGTTGCCCGGAAGCAGGTTGTCCTGGAAGTCGAGGGCGACCGCGTCGGCGCGGACCACCCGGTAATGGTGTTGTGCAGCCACGTGCTCGACCAGCACGATGCGCTCGCCGCGCTGCAGTTCGATGTCGCTGCGGATCTGCAGGACCAGGCCGGCACCGCCGTCATCGACGGTGGCATGGCCACTGCGTGCGTCGACCTTCGGCGAGGCGACCACGCCGACCCGGCCCAGCAGCGAGGCCTGCGGCACCGGGCGCAGGCGCAGCAGGAAGCGGCGGATGGGACGCAGCAGCAGCGCGGTGACCGGCACGGCCGGCAGTGGTGCGAGCACCGCCACGACGGTACCCAATGACCAGCGCAGCAGGTCGGGCAACGGCAGCAGCAGGTACAGATGGATGAAGTAGGTCAGGGTCCAGGCGAACAGGCTCAGCAGCGTCACCACCACCATGAGCGGCACGCCGCCCAGGCCCCAGCGCGCCAGCAGCGCTGACAGGCCACTGAGATGGGCATCGCCTTCAAGGGCGCCATCGGCACCGGCCTCACCGAAACCGTCATCGACCAGGCCAAAGGCGGCAATTCCCCAATACAGAACCGCCACCGCCAGCGCGACGCTGTACGGGAGGGTCGGATAACCGAGTACGACGGTGAGGAATTCCTGCATCGTTTGCCTTCCTGGGCGGGGGCGCCAGGCGCCCGTTCGGAGCTCGCCAACAGCGGCTCCGTCGATCCTCGTGCCGGCCCTCGTGGCCAGCGCGCTTGGGATCATCCTATGTGAAGAAGGTGTGCAGGCTCAAATGTGAAGACCGGACACCGTGGGAGTGACCATGTCTCAATCCAGCACGGCGCAGTCGGAGCGCCGGACTTCTTCCACAAACGTACGCATCTTGTAGCCGTCCTTGATGCCCGGCTCCAGTTCAATGCCACTGGAGACATCCACGCCCCACGGCAGGGTCGCCAGCACGGCGTCATGCACGTTCTCCGGCGTCAGGCCTCCGGCCAGCAGGAACGGCCGGTGCAGGCCGGTGGGGATACGCGACCAGTCGAAGGCCACGCCGGTACCGCCGCCGCCGCCCGGCGCATGGCTGTCGAACAGGAAGCCGGCGGCGCTGGGGTAGCGCAGCTGCAGGGTGCGCGCATTGATCTCCTCGCGCCCGCCCATGGCGATCGCCTTCAGGTACGGCATGTTGAAGCTGCGGCAGAAGCTCTCGTCTTCCTCGCCATGGAACTGCAGCAGGGTCGGCCGCACGGTGCGCAGCACCTCGCGCACTTCTTCCCTGCTGTTGTTGCGGAACAGCGCCACCACGTCGACCATCGGTGCGATCGCCTGGCGCATCGCGCGCGCTTCGGCCGGTGCGACCCGGCGGCTGCTCTCGCGGGCGAAGATGAAGCCCACCGCGTCCACGCCCAGCTCGCCGGCCAGGCGCACGTCGCCGGCGCGGGTCATGCCACAGAACTTGATGCGGGTACGGTAGTAGGAGCGGCTCATAGCGTTACCTCGGCGGGCAGATGCCAGTTGTCGGGGTACAGCGGCCCCAGGAACACCAGTCCCTGCGCAGGAGCGGTGGGACCGGCTACGGTTCGGTCGCGCCCGGCCAGCAGTTCGGCGATCCACTCCACCGGTTTCTCCCCACTGCCAACCAGAATCAACGAGCCGACAATATTGCGGACCATGTGATGAAGGAATGCATTGCCGCGCACCGCCACCTCGATGACGTCGTCGTGGCGGCTGACCTGCAGCGACTGCAGTTCACGCCGCGCATGCAGGGCCTGGCACTGCACCGAGCGGAAGGCACTGAAGTCGTTCTCGCCCAGCAGGGCCTGCCCGGCAAGGTGCATGCGCTCGGCATCAAGCGGGCGCCGCTCCCAGCTGAGGGTCTGCCGGCCCAGCGCCGGGCGCACTTCGCGGTTGAGCAGGCGGTAGCGATAGCGTCGTGCCCGCGCGGAGAAACGGGCATGGAAGTCATCGGCCACCGGCACGCACCAGCGCACCGCGATCGAGCGCGGCAGGCGGGTGGTGGTGCCGAGCATCCAGGCGCGCGGATCACGCACCACGTCGGTCTCGAAGTGCACGACCTGGCACTGGCCATGCACGCCGGCATCGGTGCGGCCGGCGCAGACCACCTGCAAGGGGGTATCGGCCACCGATGACAGGGCCTGTTCCAGGCTGGCCTGGACGCTGGGTCCGCCCTCGCCCAGGTTCTGCCATCCCCTGAAATCGCTGCCGTCGTACTCGACGCCGAGCGCGTAACGCATGTGCTACCTCGATGTTGGGGATGGGGCGGCGCTCAGGCCGGGTCGCGCTCGGACCAGACCGCCAGTTCGTTGCCACCGGGCTCGATGAACTGGAAACGGCTGCCACCGGGGAAAGAAAACACGGTCCGCACGATCTGCCCGCCGGCCGCGCGCACGGCCGCTTCCATCGGCGCCAGCTGATCGGCATACAGCACCAGCAGTGGCGCGCCTTCGCTGGCACGCTGCGGTTGGCCGCGGAAGAAACCTCCCTGCAGGCGACCATCGTCGAACGCGGTGTAGTCGCTGCCATAATCGACGAACGACCAGCCGAACACGGCCTCGAAGAACGCGCGGCTCGCAGCCGGGTCGCTCGAGGCGAATTCAACGTAGTCGAGACGGCGTTCGCGGGTCATGGCAGGTCCTTGTCGAAGGGGTGTCAGGGCAGACGGGCCAACAGTTCGCGGGCCTGCGCCTGGCAATGCAGATCACCACCTTCGGCAACCTCCTGCAGCAGGGTGCGCGCAGTCTGCGCGTCGCCCAGATCCAGATAGGCGATGGCCAGTTCCAGCCGCTCCTGGCCGACCCGCGGCGTCCAGTCATGGCCACTGCCTGCCGCAGACCCGACGGCGTCCTCGGCGGCAGCATGGTCGTCGTGCAGGTCGACCGGTACAGCCGTCCCGTGCTCATGCGGTTCGGCCGGCAGATCGAACACACCGCGGAAGTGCGGCTCCTGTTCGGCCTGCAGCGCGTAGTCGGGCACGGCCACCTCGGCTGGTTCGGTCGGCGCGACAGGGGCAGCAGCATCGTCCCAGCGCGGCAGGTCGTTCACCGCAGCAGGCAGTTCGGCCAGCGCGTCTTCATCAAGCTCACCCGCCCGCCACTCTGCCGAAGCGGCATCCGCACGGATTTCCGCATCTGGTGCGTCATGGTCGGCAGTGCTGGCCCAGGCCGGCATCGCCGGTTCCTGACGCCCGCCTTCGGCCGCAAAGCTCACGCCGGCGTCCTGCTCGGCCAGGGTATCCAGCGCGGCACCTGCCGGCAGCGCTGCCGCCAGGCCGGCGGCATCGTGTTCCTCGCGCAGCGGCGGCAGCGGCGAGGGCTTGCGACGACGCAGCAACCAGGCGCCCAGGGCGACCAGCACGAGCAGCGGCAGGCCCAGCCAGTACCACGGCGTGCCGGCGCCCGGCGCACCCGGCGCCTGTGCCAAGCGCTGCTGCGCGGCGGCCAGGTCATTGTCCTTCATCGCGATCAGTGACTGCTGCTGCTCCTTGAGCTTTTCGAGCTCCGCCACGCGCTGCTTCAGATCGCCGATCTCGGCATCGCGGGTGGCGATGTCCTCCTTGGCCTGGCGCAGTTGTTCGTTGCCCAGCATGTCACCCTCGCTGCCGGCACTGGTGCCGGTGGTTGTGCCCGCGTGCGCGGCGTCGGATGCCAGCGCCGGAGCGATTTCAAGTCGTGCCCCTGTGGCCGCAGCCGGGGAAGAAACGCTGCCATCTGCCTTGGCCACCGGCATCGGCGCACCAGCCGGCTGCGGCACGGTACGTGCCTGACGCCACTGCGCGGCATGTTCGCGAACCAGCGCGGCAGCCTCGGCCGCATCCACTGCGGCCAGTGCGCTATCGCCCGGCATGCGCAGCACCGCGCCCTGCTTGAGCAGGTTGACGTTGCCTCGGATGAAGGCTTCGGGGTTGGCACGCAACAGCGCGATCATCGCCCGGTCGCGACTGATCTGATTGCCACGGGCCAGCGAACCGGCAATCTGCGAAAGGGTCTGCCCGCGCTGCACGGTCACGCTGCCGTCTGCGGCCAATGCTGGCGCTGCTGGTGCTGGTGCTGGTGCTGGTGCTGGCGCAGGTGCCGCAGCGCGTGGACGCGGTGCAGCAGGTGCGGCTGCCGGCGTGGCTGGTGCTGGCTCGGCTGCAGTTGCAGTTGCAGCGGCGGCAGGCGCATCGCGGACGATGGTGTCCGACAGCACGCCGGCCGGCGCGACGATCTCCGGTTCGGCCACGGCCAGTGCACTGGCCGGTGCATCGACCAGCGCCGAGTACTCACGCACCAGCCGCCCCTGGCCCCAATCGGCCTCGACCAGGAAGCTCAGCGACGGTGTTTCCACAGGCGCCTGCGAGGTCACCCGCACCACCGCCCTGCCCTGTGCGTTGCGGGTCAACTCGAACTGCAGTTCGCTGACCAGGCCTACCGGACGCTGCAGGCCAACGCGCTCGAAGGTGACCGGCGAGGCGAGCGCGACGCGCAGGTTCTCGAGTTCGGACGGATCGGCCGAGATCACCGGGATCTCGGCCAGCAACGGCTGTCCCGGCTTGGACAGGACCCGGATGTCGCCCAGACCCAGGGCCATGGCCGAACCGCTGACCAGGGCCAGCAGCGCGGCGGAGAGACAGGTGAGCGGACGCCGTGCGCCCTTGGCTCGTTTATTCATGGGCGACACTATAAGGCGTGCGGACCAAGGTCCGCACCCACCGCGGAGGCGGCCTGCGGTAGTGCCGGCCGTTGGCCGGCAGGCACGGGCATGCACCGACAAGGTAATGCCGGCCAGTGGCCGGCATTACGGTCAGGCAACTGCGGCGATCAGCGCTTCTCGGCGGCGACCAGCTCGGCCAGCTGCACCGCGTTGAGGGCGGCACCCTTGCGCACGTTGTCCGACACGATCCACAGGTTCAGGCCGCGCGGATGCGACAGGTCCTCGCGGATGCGGCCGACGTACACCGCATCCGTGCCCGAGGCATGGGTGACCGGCGTCGGGTAACCACCGGCTTCGTGACGATCCACCACCTCGATGCCCGGCGACTGTTCCAGCAGCGCGCGCGCTTCGGCCACGGTCACCTTGTCACGCGTCTCGATCGCCACCGATTCAGAGTGGCCGTAGAACACCGGCACACGCACCGCGGTCGGGTTCACCAGGATGCTGTCGTCGCCCAGGATCTTGCGGGTCTCCCATACCAGCTTCATCTCTTCCTTGGTGAAGCCGTTGTCCAGGAAGTCGTCGATGTGCGGGATCAGGTTGAAGGCGATCTGCACCGGGAAACGCTGCGGATCGATTTCCTGGAAGCTCAACAGCTGGCCGGTCTGCTTGCCCAGTTCTTCCAGCGCCGAACGGCCGCCGCCGGACACCGACTGGTAGGTGGACACGTTGATGCGCTCGATGCCGTACTTGCGGTGCAGCGGTGCCAGCGCGACCAGCATCTGCATGGTCGAGCAGTTCGGGTTGGCGATGATGCCGCGCGGACGGTTGCCGACCTGGTCCGGGTTGACCTCCGACACCACCAGCGGCACGTCATCGTCGTAACGGAAGGCCGAGGAGTTGTCGATCACCACCGCGCCAGCGGCGGCGAACTTCGGGGCGTATTCCTTGGACACGCTGCCACCGGCCGAGAACAGGGCGATGTCCACGCCACTCGGGTCGAAGGTGGCCAGGTCCTGGATCTTGACCTTGCTGCCGTTGAATTCGACTTCGCCGCCGGCCGAGCGCTCGGAAGCGAGCAGGCTCAGGGTGGCGACCGGGAAATCGCGCTCGGCCAGGATGGCCAGCATGGTCTCGCCGACCGCACCGGTGGCGCCGACGATGGCGACGTGGAAGCTGCGTTGTGCATTGCTCATGGGGGAACTCTCACGAAAACGGGAAGGGGGGAAAACTCACGCACGACAGCTGGGTTCGGGGAGCCTCCTCGGATGGATGCGCGGAGGTTCCCTATCGTTTCCCGCTTTTTTTATCCGAGGATGCGCGCGCGGCAAGGGCCGCGTCGGCGTTGATCGCGCTCGGCATGCGCGCCGGGCTGCCGTCCAGGCCAAGCCCGGCCAGCAGATTGTCCACGGCCATCTGCACCATGGCCGTGCGCGTGGCCAGCGAGGCGCTGCCGATGTGCGGGGTCAGCACGATGTTGCGCAGGGCCAGCAGTTCCGGCCGCACGTTCGGCTCGCCTTCGTAGACATCCAGGCCAGCCGCCGCCAGGCGACCATTGGCCAGCGCATCGGCCAGTGCCAGTTCGTCGACGATGCCGCCGCGGGCGATGTTCACCAGCGTGGCCGACGGCTTCATCTTCGCCAGCGCGGCGGCGTCGATGATGTGATGCGAGGCGGCGGTGTACGGCAGTACGGTCAGCAGATGGTCGGACTGCGCCAGCAGCGTGTCCAGGTCCACGTAGGTCGCACCGAGCGCGGCTTCGACGTCGGCCGGCAAGCGCGAACGGTTGTGGTACAGCACCTTCATGCCGAAGCCGTGCGCACCGCGACGGGCGATGCCCTGGCCGATGCGGCCCATGCCGAGGATGCCCAGCGTGCTGCCATGGATGTCGGCACCGAGCATGGTCTGGAACGACCATTGCCCCCATTGCCCCTCGCGCAGCCAGCGCTCGGATTCGGTGATCCGGCGCGCGGTGGCCATCAACAGGGCGAAGCCGAGATCGGCGGTGGTCTCGGTGAGGACGTCCGGGGTGTTGCTGGCGAGGATGCCGGCGGCGCTGAGCGCGTCGACATCCAGATTGTTGTAGCCGACCCCCACATTCGCGATCACCTGCAGCTGCGTGGCATCGGCGACCTGGGCCGCACCGATGCGCTCGTTGAGGGTGATGATCGCGCCGTCAACGTCAGCCAGCTGCGCGGCGATCTGCTGCGGCGACCAGGCGGTGACGGTATCGGTGGTGCGCAGCTGCACGCGATCGCGCAGCGGCGCGATGGCCGCGTCGATCAGCGGCTGGCTCACCCATACCGTCGGCCGCGCATCAGCCATCAAGCTGGCCGGGAATGCGCGGAGTGATGGTGCCGACGTCGCCGCACTGTGCGCGGTGGCGCAGCGCCTGGTCCATCAGCACCAGTGCCATCATCGCCTCGGCGATGGGTGTGGCGCGGATGCCGACGCAGGGATCATGGCGGCCGGTGGTGACCACCTCGACCACATTGCCGGCCGTATCCAGCGACTCACCCGGCAGGCGCAGGCTGGAGGTCGGCTTGAGCACCATCGAGGCAACCACCGGCTGGCCGGTGGAGATGCCACCGAGAATGCCGCCGGCGTGGTTGCTGGTAAAACCCTGCGGGGTCAGCAGGTCTCGGTGTTCGGTGCCCTTCTGCATGGCGCTGGCAAAACCGTCGCCGATCTCCACGCCCTTCACCGCGTTGATGCTCATCAGTGCGGCCGCGAGCTCGCCATCGAGCTTGCCGTAGATCGGCTCGCCCCAACCCGGCGGCACATTGTCGGCGACCACGTCCACGCAGGCACCGACCGAGTCACCGGACTTGCGCAGCGCATCCATGTACGCCTCCAGCTCGGGCACCTGTGCGGCGTGCGGCCAGAAGAACGGATTGTCCTCGACCACCGACCAGTCGAAACCGGCCGGGGTGATCTCGCCCAGCTGCGACAGGTAGCCGCGCACGGTGATGCCGAAGCGTTCGGCCAGCCATTTCTTGGCAACCACGCCAGCAGCCACGCGCATGGTGGTCTCGCGCGCCGAGGAGCGGCCACCACCGCGCGGGTCGCGGATGCCGTACTTGTGCCAGTAGCTGTAGTCGGCATGCCCCGGACGGAACTGCTGGCCGATGTTGCTGTAGTCCTTGCTGCGCTGGTCGGTGTTGCGGATCAGCAGCGCGATCGGGGTGCCGGTGGTCAGGCCCTCGTACACCCCGGACAGGATCTCGATTTCGTCGGCCTCGCGCCGCGCCGAGGTATGCCGGCTCTTGCCGGTGGCGCGACGCTGCAGGTCGTGGCTGAATTCGGCCGCGTCCAGCGCCAGCCCCGGCGGGCAGCCATCGATCACGCAGCCGATGGCCGGCCCGTGCGATTCGCCGAACGTGGTGACGGTGAACAGCTTGCCGAACGAATTGGAGCTCACGGGCGCTGTGCCGCCAGTTCGGTGATGCGTGCGCTGTGGGCGATCAGCTCGCGGCACTCGACCGCGAAGATGCCCATCTGGCCGACCTTGAACTCGACCCAGGCGAAATCGACTTCCGGCAGCAGCTTGATCAGGTGCTGTTCGGACTCGCCCACTTCACAGATCAGCAGGCCGTCCTCGCTCAGGTGCAGCGGCGCGTCGCGCAGGATCTTCAGCACCAGGTCGAGGCCGTCGTCGCCGGCACGCAGGCCCATGTCCGGCTCGTAGGAGTATTCCTGCGGCAGGGCATCGGTCTCGTCGTTGGTAACGTACGGCGGGTTGGTGACGATCAGGTCGTAGTGGCGACCGGTCAGGCCGTTGAACAGGTCCGACTTCAGCAGGGTCACGTTGTGCGCCTGCAGGCGTTCCTTGTTCTCTTCGGCCAGCGACAGCGCCTCATCGCTGAGGTCCACGCCGTCCACTTCCCAGTTCGGGTAGTAGTGGCCCATGGCGATGGCGATGCAGCCCGAACCGGTGCACAGGTCCAGCGCGCGGCTGACGTCGCGGCCAGCCAGCCACGGCTCGAAGCCGCACTCGATCAGCTCAGCGATCGGCGAACGCGGCACCAGAGCGCGCGTGTCGCTCTTGAAGCTGAGGCCGGCGAACCAGGCTTCACCGGTCAGGTAGGCGGCCGGGATGCGCTCGTCGATGCGGCGCTGGAACAGCTCCAGCACCGCCAGCTTTTCTTCCCGCAGCAGGCGCGCCTGGCCGTAGGCCGGGCCGAGGTCGTGCGGCAGATGCAGGCCGTGCAGCACCAGCTGGGTGGCCTCGTCCAGGGCATTGTCGTAGCTGTGCCCGAAGGTCAGGCCCGCAGCGTTGAAACGGCTGGTGCCGTAGCGGATCAGATCGATGATCGTATGGAGTTCGGCGGCCGTTTCAGCGGTCATGGCGGTACTGCGGGCAAAGTGGCCCCCGATTATAGGGGTTGCCGCCTGCGCCGGCATCCGTTGCGGCAGAAACGATCCAGTCGCAGCCGGTATGATGGTGGCCACTTCCTGCGGCGGAATCCCATGTTCAATCGCAACGTCGGCATCATCCTGCTGATCGCTCTGGCGGCGGGCCTTGGCCTGCTCGCCGCCCAGCAGGTGTTCGCGCCGAAGCCGCCGGCCGGGCAGCCGGCCACCGAAGCGATCACCCTGTACCCGCAGCCGCGCGCCCTGCCCGACTACAACCTGGCCCAGTCCGACGGTACGCGCCTGATTCCCGGCGAGCTGAAGGGCCACTGGACCCTGGTGTTCCTCGGCTTCACCTTCTGCCCGGACGTGTGCCCGACCACCCTGGCCGAGCTGGCCGGCGCGCAGAACCAGTGGGAAGCCCTGCCCGACGGCCTGCGCCCGCGCGTGCTGTTCGTCTCGGTCGACCCGGAGCGCGATACCGCGACCCGCCTGGGCGAGTACGCCCATGGCTTCCACAAGGACACCCTGGCGGCGACCGCCGACATCCCCTCGCTGGAGCGCTTTGCCACCTCGCTGGGCTTCGTGTTCCAGAAGGTGCCGGGCAAGCACTTCGACGAGAATCCCGAGGATTACACCCTCGAGCACTCTGCCAGCCTGGCCGTGCTCGATCCGCAGGGCCGGCTTGCCGGCCTGGTGCGGCCCCCGTTCAACGCGCCGGCGATCGCCCGCGACCTGCAGAAGCTGACCGAGAAATCCGCCCCATGAGTCTGACCACCGCCCTGACGTACGTCCTGCCCCACCGCCTGCTGTCCTCGATGGCGCGTTCGCTGGCGTACTCGGACAACCCGCGCGTATCGCGCTGGCTGATCGACACGGTCACCCGCAAGTTCAACGTCAACCTGGATGAAGCGGCCAACCCGGACCCGCGCAGCTACCCGACCTTCAACCAGTTCTTCACCCGCGCGCTGAAGCCCGGCGCACGCGTGGCCGATGCCGATCCGCGCAGCCTGGTGATGCCGGCCGATGGCCGCATCAGCCAGCTCGGAAAGATCGACGCCGGCCGCATCTTCCAGGCCAAGGGCCAGTCCTTCACCGCCGCCGAGCTGCTGGGCAGCGCCGAGGATGCCAAGCCGTTCAACGATGGGCTGTATGCCACGGTGTACCTGTCGCCGCGCGACTACCACCGCGTGCACATGCCGTGGACCGGCACCCTGCGCGAAACCGTGCATGTGCCCGGCCGCCTGTTCAGCGTTGGCCCGGCCGCGGTGAACAACGTGCCCGGCCTGTTCGCACGCAACGAACGCCTGGTCTGCCACTTCGACACCAGTTTCGGCCCGATGGTCAGCGTGATGGTCGGTGCACTGCTGGTGTCGGGCGTCGAAACGGTGTGGAGCGGTGAGGAGATTCCGCACTACGGCGACCGCATCACCCGCAAGGACTACCGGGGCCGCGGCATCACGCTGCAGCGCTTCGAAGAGATGGCGCGCTTCAATTACGGCTCGACCGTGATCGTGCTGCTGCCACCGGGGGTGGCCGAATTCGCCCCGCATCTGGATGCCGAGCATCCGGTGCAGCTGGGCCAGGCACTGGCGAAGCTGCGCTGAGGTTCATGTAGAGCCGAGCCGAGCCGTGCTGGGCTCACGCTTGGCCAGTAGATCCACGCCATGCGTGGATGGCTTCAACGGAATGCCGGCCAGCGGCCGGCACTACCGGGTGCGGGCGTTACTGCAGGGTCGGCGCCGGGCCTACGTCCATGCCATCGTAGTCTTCCACGCCCATCTCCGTGGCCAGCGCACTCAGTTCCTGGTTGCGCTTGTCCAGCGAAGTTTCGTCGTGGACTTCCACGCGCTCCACGTGCAGCACGTGGAATGCAGCGTCACCGTCTTCCGGCTCCTGCTCGAACAGTTCCACCAGCACATAGCCCTGCGCCTGCAGGTGGCTGCCCAGTGCCTGCAGCGGCTCGGCAGTGGAGTGCACGAAGAAGTACCCCCACAGCAGCGGGGCATCCAGGTCCCAGTCGGTGTTCTCGCGGAGGTTGGTGAACAGGTTGCGGGTGTCTTCGAGGTCCATGCGGTATCCAGATTGCGGAAAGATTATTTGTCGCAGCCCTGCAGCTTCAGCATCTGGCCGTGGCGCAGGCTGTAGCCGGGGGCCTTGAGGCCATTGGCGCGGGCCAGCACCGGCACATCGCACTGGAACTTCGCGGCGATCCGGCCCAGGGTCTCACCCTTGCCGACCTTGTAGCTGCGGGCCGGTTTGGCACGCGGTGCCGGCGCCGGGCGCGGCGCAGCCACCGGCGCTGCGGGCGTGGTCGGCACGCTGCTGGCGGCATTGGGATCGACCACCGGCACCACCCCGCCCACGGCCACGCTGCCGGTGTAGCTGGCGGCGCTGGGG
This sequence comes from Stenotrophomonas sp. PA-6-5C, assembly GCF_021605635.1. NCBI lineage: Bacteria > Pseudomonadati > Pseudomonadota > Gammaproteobacteria > Lysobacterales > Lysobacteraceae > Stenotrophomonas > Stenotrophomonas sp. PA-6-5C. Next base: position 5,803 of record NZ_WKEE01000051.1, on the reverse strand, counting down.
CGCACGATCGCCGCATTGAGGTCGGCGGTGATCAGGGTGCGGGCCAGATCCGCGCGCGGGCCGCTGACGCAGTTGCGCGTGTACAGGCCGGCAATGCGGTTGGTGGCGTTGATGAGGGTGCCGGCCGGAATCCAGCCATCGGCCTCATAGCGCGGGTTGAGATTGCGCAATGCGCGCATGTAGCCATCGCGGGTGCCATGGCTGCCCAGGCAGATGGTCAGCTCGTAGATCGTGGTCGAGCGGGCCAGGCGGATCGTGGCCGGCTGTGCGTTGATCTTCGGGAACTCCACGCCGTACTGCTGCGGGTGCAGGAAGATCCAGGACGCGGCGATCACCATCGGCACGTAGTCCTTGGTCTCGCCCGGGAACTGGTTGTAGACGCTGTCCACCCAGAAGCTCTGGCCCGGGTACTGCTTGTAGACGCGCGCCGCGCGGCCTTCGCCGCCGTTGTAGCCGGCCAACGACAGTTCGACGTTGTTGTTGAGCTCACGCATGCGCTCGTTGAGGTAGGTCGCGCTGGCTTCGGCGGCGCTGCGCGCATCGAAGCGGGTATCGAAACCGGTACCGTCCGGGCCCAGGCCGAAGCGGCGGCCGGTGGCCGGCATGAACTGCATCAGGCCTGCCGCGCCGGCACGAGAGGACGCATGCACGCGGCCATTGGACTCCTTGGCCATGATGCCGAACAGCAGCGCCTCGGGCAGGCCGCGCTTCTCCCATTCCGGCCACATCACCGCGCGCAGGTTCTGGTAGTTCTCGTAGGTGGTCATCAGCGCCGGGCGCATGTCGGTCAGCCAGCGGCGGATGCCGGCCTGCACGGCCGGGTTGTACTCGACCATGTTGTCGAAGGCATGGCGCTTGTCGTTGAGCAGCGCTGCCGCGCGGGCCGCCTCGGGCACGTCGGCAGCCAGCGGGCCGACATGGTCCGGGTCGGCTTCCAGGCGGTCGCCGGCTTCATCGGCCACGTCATCATCGGCGGCAGCATCGGCATCGTGCTTGAGCAGCCGCTTGTAGGTCGCCAGCATGTTGCTCATCTGGCAGCCCTTCTGCTTCACGCACTCGCTGATGACATCTTCCATGTCCTCCAGCGCGGCATCGGCCTCGTTGCGCCCCTTCGGATCGGCGTTGGCCACCAGCAGCACGGCATCGCTGTAGCGCTTCTCGGCAGCCGTCATGCGCTGCTGCAGTGCATCCACCTTCACCTTGTCCTTGGCCGAAACCCGCTGTGCGTGGGCCTCCGGCGCCAGGGAAACCAGGCCAGCCAGGGCCAGCAGCGGCCAGGTGCGGGAAATCAGGACAGGAACGGGCATTGGTGGCACTGTGTATGAAACAGGCAGGCAGAGTAGCGGCGCGGCCAAGGTCGGGGCAAGCCGACCTTCGGCCCGTCACTGTCGGCGGTTAACATTGGCACATTCATCACAAGGGCTGGACCATGGATCCGATTCTGCTCGGCAAAGGCATCACCGACGATGTGGCTGTCACCCTGCTGCCGAAACTCGGCAACCGCCATGGGCTGGTGGCCGGCGCTACCGGCACCGGCAAGACCGTGACCCTGATGACCCTGGCCGAGGGTTTCTCGCGGATCGGGGTACCGGTGTTCCTGGCCGATGTGAAGGGCGATGTGTCTGGTCTGGCGGTGCCGGGTACCGGCGCCGAGAACCTGCTCAAGCGCGCGGCCGAGATCGGCGTGGGCGACTACGCCCCGGCGGCCAGCCCCACCGTGTTCTGGGATCTGTACGGCAAGCTCGGCCACCCGGTGCGCACCACCGTGAGCGAGATGGGCCCGACCCTGCTGGCACGCATCCTGGAATTGAACGACACCCAGGCCGGCGTGCTCGACATCGTGTTCAAGCTGGCCGATGACCGCGGCCTGCTCCTGCTGGACATGGACGACCTGCGCGCCCTGCTCGGCCTGGTGGCCGAGGAGCGCAAGGACATCTCCACCGAATACGGCCTGGTCAGCGCGCAGTCGGTGGCGGCCATCCAGCGCGCCCTGCTGCGCCTGGCGCAGGACGGCGGCGAGCATTTCTTCGGCGAACCGGCGCTGGAACTGGCCGACATCATGCGGGTCAACCATGATGGCCGCGGTGTCATCGGCATCCTTGCCGCCGACCAGCTGGTGCTCAAGCCCAAGCTGTACTCCACCTTCCTGCTGTGGCTGCTGTCGGAGCTGTTCGAGCAGCTGCCGGAAGTGGGCGACCTCGACAAGCCGAAGCTGGTCTTCATTTTCGACGAAGCGCACCTGCTGTTCGACGATGCGCCCCCCGCCCTGGTACAGCGCATCGAACAAGTGGTGCGGCTGATCCGTTCCAAGGGCGTGGGCGTGTACTTCTGCTCGCAGTTCCCGGACGACGTGCCGGCCAACATCCTCGGCCAGCTCGGCAACCGCGTGCAGCACGCATTGCGCGCATTCACCCCACGCGACCAGAAGGCGGTGAAGACCGCTGCCGAGACCTTCGTGCCGAACCCGAAGCTGGATGTGGTGAAGGTGCTCAGCCAGCTTGGTACCGGTGAAGCGCTGGTGTCCACGCTGCAGGACAAGGGCGTGCCGATGCCGGTACAGCAGACGATGATCGCGCCGCCGCGCTGCCGCATGGGACCGGTCACCGAGACCGAACGTACGCAGGTGCGTGCCGGTAGCCCGGTCGGTACCCGCTACGACACTGCCATCAACCGCGAATCGGCCGCCGAACTGCTGGCCCAGCGCGCGCAGAAGGCCGTCGAGAAAACCGATGCGCCGGCCGCGCGCAGCCGCGAACAGGACGAGGCGCAGGAAGGTGGCTTCGGGCAATCGATCAAGGATGCGATTTTCGGCACCAAACGCCGCCAGGGCATGATCGAGACGATGGCCAAGCAGACCACGCGTACGGTCGGCACCAAGCTGGGCAACCAGATCGTGCGCGGCATCCTCGGTGGCATCTTCGGCGGCAAGCGCTGAGAGCCCCGGCGGCACCTTCGCGGCGCGCCGGCAACGGCGCGCCGTATTTGTTTCATTCCGCACGAGAAGCCGCATTACATGTCGCGTTGGCGTCCCCCCGCAGAAAAGAGCACCGCACTGATCACCGCCGCCGGCCATGCACGCTTGAAAGCCGAGCTTGATGAGCTGTGGCGTGTGCGTCGACCCGAGGTGGTCAAGGCGCTTGCCGCCGCCGCGGCCGAAGGCGATCGCTCGGAGAATGCCGAATACACCTACCGCAAGAAGCAGCTGGGCGAGATCGATCGTCGCGTGCGCTACCTGACCAAGCGCCTGGAATCACTGCGCGTGGTCGACACCACGCCGACCGATCCACAGGCCGTGTTCTTCGGTGCCTGGGTGGAGCTGGAGAACGTGGACAGCGGGCAGACCAGCCGCTATCGCATCGTCGGGCCGGATGAGACCGATGCTGGGCTGGGCTGGATCAGCATCGATTCGCCGTTGGCGCGGGCCTTGTTGAAGAAGCGCCTGGATGATGAGTTTTCGGTGGAACTGCCCAGTGGTCATCACACCTTTGCGGTGATCGATGTCGAGTACGAGGCTGCGGCCAAGGGCTGAGCCTCTGGCGGGCAGCGGCGCTCAGCCGGGCATGGGCTCGGCTCTACAGCAGCGGCGGCGGGTAACGACGACCTTCGCGCAGCGGGCGGAAGTAGTCGTCGTTCGCGTAGAAGGCTGGTGTCTGATCGGTGTGCCAGCCCGGAATGCCCGCCAATGGCAGCGGCCGCAGCTCCAGAGGATCGAGCAGCACCCTGCCCTCGTCTATGGCCTGCGCGGCCGCGTCGATGCAGCCCGCATCGTCATCGCCCTGCAGCACGATGCATTTGCCCACCAGCAGCCGGCCCGGCAGCAGCGCCTGTTCCATCAAGGCATGGCCGAATACAGCGGCAATGGCGATGCGCCCTGACTGCCAATGGCTCGGTTCGAACAGCACGCGCCACTGGTGAGCATCCCAAGCTGCAAGCAACGCCGGGTCACGCACGCGCACCACCACGCCGGTTTCATCGAACTGGGTCAGCGCGGCCTGCGCGCGGTTGCGCTGTCCTGCGGCCAGGCAATCGATGTGCCGGCATTGCTGCGCATTGAGTGCGCGCTTGATCGGCAGGTAGCGTGCCCAGACCAGGGCATTGAACAGGTCGTGCCAGTTTTCGGCACGCGTTGCGATGCGGCCTTCGGCGATGCGCGTTTCATAGTGCAGGCCGTCGGCCAGCAGCGCCGCATCCTGTTCAACAAGGCGCTTGCCCAGCAGCGCCAGGCGCGCGTCCAGGTCGGACACGCGCGGCCATTCCACTGCGGTCAGCAGATCAGCGAACTCGGCGATACCGGCAAACACCGGATGATCGAACGCAGCCCCATCCACTGCCGCGCGCAGCGGTGCCACGAAGCGGCGGGGGCCGCCATCAGCAGCCTCCGCCCCGGTCACAGCACCTTGAGATCGAATGCCGGGCGCGTGGTCGGCGGCAGTGCGTCGCCGTAGAGGTCGTGCTCGTCGCTCTCGGTGATTTCCACGTCGACGAACTCACCCACGCGCAGCGCAACCTGGTCGGCGTTCTGGATATGCACCAGGCCGTCGATCTCCGGCGCATCGGCCTTGGAACGGGCCACGGCGATATCGCCTTCGATGGCATCGACCAGGCATTGCTGCACCGTGCCGATCTTGGCTTCCAGACGCGAGGCCGAAATCTGCGCCTGCTTTTCCATGAAGCGCGCCAGTCGTTCCTGCTTCACCTCTTCCGGCACCGGGTCCGGCAGGTTGTTGGCCGTGGCGCCCTCGACGGGCGAGTAGGCGAACGCACCCACGCGGTCCAGCTGCGCTTCGTCCAGGAACGACAGCAGCTCTTCGAACTCGGCCTCGGTCTCGCCCGGGAAACCGACGATGAAGGTGGAACGCACGGTGATGTCCGGTGCGATACGGCGCCAGTTCTGCACGCGTTCCAGGGTCTTCTCGACCGCGCCGGGGCGCTTCATCAGGCGCAGGATGCGCGGGCTGGCGTGCTGGAACGGGATGTCCAGGTACGGCAGGATGCGGTTCTCGGCCATCAGCGGCACCACGTCATCGACGTGCGGATACGGATAGACGTAGTGCATGCGCACCCACGCATCCAGCTCGGACAAGCCTTCGCACAGTGCCTTCAGCCGGGTCTGGTAGGCCTTGTCGCGCCACATCTTCTCGGCGTACTTCACATCCACGCCGTAGGCCGAGGTGTCCTGCGAAACCACAAGCAGTTCGCGCACACCGCCGCGCACCAGGCGCTCGGCTTCGCGCAGCACGTCATCCACCGGGCGCGAGACCAGCTTGCCGCGCATCGACGGAATGATGCAGAAGCTGCAATGGTGGTTGCAGCCCTCGGAAATCTTCAGGTAGGCGTAGTGGCGCGGGGTCAGCTTGATGCCGTAGTCCGGCACCAGATCCACGAACGGGTCGTGCTTGGGCGGCAGCGCTGCATGCACGGCTTCCATCACACTCTGGTAGTCCTGCGGCCCGGACACCGCCAGCACGTTCGGGTATGCCTCACGGATCTGCTCCGGGCGCTTGCCCAGGCAGCCGGTGACGATGACCTTGCCGTTCTGGTTCATCGCCTCGCCGATCGCATCCAGCGATTCGGTCACCGCCGAATCGATGAAGCCACAGGTGTTGACCACCACCACATCGGCCGAATCGTAGGACGGGACGATGTCGTAGCCTTCCGACCGCAGCTGGGTGAGGATGCGCTCGGAATCGACGAGGGCCTTCGGGCAGCCAAGGCTGACGAAGCCGACTTTGGGGTTCAGCTGGGACATGGAATCGCGGGACTCTGGGGGCCTGGGCCCCTGCCGGCATGGCAGGGGGACCTG
>NZ_WKEE01000050.1:0-41070 GCF_021605635.1 Stenotrophomonas sp. PA-6-5C | reverse complement strand
CCCTCTACAACGACAAGGCGAACCGCCTCGTCCCTCATGCCCTGAGTGATCTGTTTTGCCATGGGTCTACCTCGATGCTCGAAAATGATCCTATCGAGTGTCCAAGTTGATTAGACCACCGCAACCCGTCCATGGGGGCTTGGCAGCCGCATCCATGCGGCTGACACCCCGCAAACCCACAGTACCCCGCCTTCGACAGATCTCCGCGATCTGTAATCCACGCCATGCGTGGATGCTCTTCCATCAAATTCCAATATCGAAATATTCGATTTCCATCGATTCATCCACGCGCGACGTGAATCCAACAGACATCTGGAAACTGTCAGAGGTGGGGCGGTGTCGGATTGCGGGGTGTCAGCCGCATGGATGCGGCTGCCAAGCCTACAAGGACGTACTTGCGGCGTCCCCGCAATCCGACAGCGCCCCACCACCCCACGGAATGCCAGCTTTTGCTGTTGCCTTTGCCTTGGTTTGAAGCATCTGCAGGTGCAGGGCGCAGCCCTGCCGAACACCCCTTACCGCAACTGGCTGTCCTTGCTACCGCGTCGGTTGTAGCCACTCTGCGCCTGTTCCTCTTCGTCGTGCGCCTGCTGGCAGTTCACGCACAGCCGAACCCCAGGCACCGCCTGACGCCGCGCCAAGGGAATCGGCGCGTCGCATTCCTCACAGTGTTCCAGACCCGGGCCCTGGCGCAGCTGGCGCCGCGCGCGGGCAATCGCATCGTCGACGGTGGCGTCGATCTGGTCCTGGACCGCGCCATCTCCGGCCCAACCGGTAGCCATGGCCATCCTCCGCAGGTGTGTCGCCTGATATGGGGACGATACACCCCGCCGCAATCGGTATCGCCGGGCCATGCCCGGCGGACGCTGCGGCCGGTTCAGCGCCGCCTTACCAGACCAGATCGTCGGGAACCTGGAACTGTGCGTAGTAGGCGTCGTCCTCGGCGTTGCCGGTGGAAATCTCGGCGCTGGAGCCGGGCGTGCCATGGTCAACGATGATGGCTTCCGGGGCGCGTTCACGCACTTTTTCAGCCGCCGCGCGTGGCAGCACCGCGTAGCTGTCGCCATGGGCCACGATGACCAGCACGCCCACCGACAACGCCTTGCGCAGTTTGGTATCGATCAACAGGGTGCGGATCACCGCGCCATCGCTGAAGCGGTACTCGTCCTCGCCTTTGCGCGGCACGGCATGGGCGCTGATGATCTGCTTGGCCTGCGCCTTGCGCTCCGCCTGCTTGGCGTGCGCGTTGCGCTCGGCAGCCAGCGCACGGTCACGCTCGATCTTCTCGGCCCGGGCGCGTTCAGCTTCGCGCTGGACCTCGGCCGAGGTCGACTCGGCCTTGCCCTGGCGGGCCTTGGCCTGTTCACGCGCGGCGGCGCTGGCCTGCGACTTCTTGGCCAGGCCGGCCTTGAGCAATTGTTCCTGCAGCGCGTTGGGCTTTGCCATGGTCGATACGTACCGCGTGTAATCTGGATGCCCCATTCTACCGACGCGCCGACGCCCCTGCATGGCTGTACTGAAGTACCTCACCGGCTACCCCGAACCCCTGGTCGCCCAGGTCAGCGACCTGCTGGCACAGGGCAAGCTCGGCCCGTGGCTGCAGCAGCGCTACCCGGACCCGCATGAGGTGCGCAGCGACCGCCAGCTGTACGACTACACCCAGGACATGAAGGACCGCTACCTGCGCAAGTCGGTGCCGCTCAACAAGGTCTGCTACGACAACACGCTGGAAGTCATCAAGCATGCCCTGGGCACCCACACCGCCATTTCCCGCGTGCACGGTGGCCGGCTAAAGGCCAGCCGCGAGATCCGCATCGCCACCGTGTTCCGGCAGGCGCCAGCCGCCTTCCTGCGCATGATCGTGGTGCACGAACTGGCGCACCTGAAGGAGGCCGACCACAACAAGGCCTTCTACCAGCTGTGTCAGCACATGGAGCCCGATTACCTGCAGCTGGAGTTCGATACCCGGCTGTACCTGACCGAGCTGGCCAACCGTGGCCAGCGCTGAAACGGCGTAGCGGCTACACTGCGCGCCCCCTGCCCGACCTTTCGCCATGGAACCGACCCGACTCGACAAACGCCTGTCCGCCCTGCTCGGCATCCCGCGTGGTGAAGCGCGGCGCTATATCGAGGGCGGCTGGGTCAGCGTCGATGGCGAGGTGGTGGAACAGCCGCAGCGCCCGGTGGACGAGAGCGCCAGCATCGTGGTGGCCGAGCAGGCCAGTGACAGCAAGGCCGAGCGCGCCAGCATGCTGCTGCACAAGCCGGCAGGCCTGCCGGCCGATGCCCTGTGCGCGCTGATCCGCACCGAGACCCGCAGCGAGCTGGATGCCAGTGACATCCGTCCGCTGCAGCGGCACTTCCACGGCCTGCAGCTGGCCTCCTCGCTGCCGGCCGACGACAACGGGCTGGTGGTGGTCAGCCAGGATCCGGCGGTGCTCGCGCACCTGCAGCGGAACCTGGGTCGCACCGAACAGGAGTATCTGGTCGAAGTGGCTGAAGGCGGCCCGGAGCGTGGCCCGTGGCTGATGGCCCGGCTGCAGCATGAAGCCGGCGGCCCCAAGGTCAGCTGGCAGAGCGAGCAGCGCCTGCGCTTTGCAGGCAAGGGGCTGACCGCGAGGGGACTGAGGACTGCGGTGACGGCCGCCGGCCTGCAGGTTGTGGCGGTGCGCCGCCTGCGCATCGGCCGGGTGGCGCTGGGCCCGCTGGCCGTGGGCCAGTGGCGCTATCTGGGCAGCGACGAGCGGTTCTGAGTCACTTCATCCACGCATGGCGTGGATCTACCTCCAGGCGTGGTGGGGAACTACCATCGGCGTCATGAGTCTGCGCAAACCCCTATGGCGACGCCTGCTGCGCGTCGCCGCGATCATCGTCGCCGCCCTGCTTCTGCTGGTCCTGTCCGGCCTGCTGCTGGCCGACCACCTGGCCCCGCAGGCACGTGGCGAAGCGTCGCAGGTGCTGCCACTGCAGCCTGCGCAGACGCCCATCGATCGACAGATCATGCCCCTGCAGGCCGCCCATCCTGGGCAGTCTGGCGTGGCCTTCCTCAGCGATGGCATGGATGCGTTCGCCGCCCGCGCGATGATCACCGAACATGCCGGCCGCAGCCTGGATCTGCAGTACTACATCTGGCACGACGACCTGATCGGCCACCTGATGGCCAAGGCGCTGTACGACGCTGCCGAACGTGGCGTGCGCGTGCGCATCCTGCTCGATGACATGAACGCCAAGGACAAGGATGCGCTGATGATGGCGCTCGATGCGCATCCCAACATCGAACTTCGCCTGTACAACCCGTTCCGCAACCGCAGCGGCATCGCCCGCACGCTGGAGCTGGTGCAACGCGCCTTCAGCGTGAACCACCGCATGCACAACAAGAGCTGGATCGCCGATGGGCGCATCGCCATCGTCGGTGGCCGCAACATCGGTGAGGAGTATTTCAGTGCGCGCAGCGACGTGAACTTCCAGGACCTGGACCTGGTGGTGGCCGGCCCGGCCGTGCAGCAGGCCAACCAGATCTTCGACGATTACTGGAACAGCGACGCGGCGATTCCAATCTCGGCGCTGGCGACCTACACCGATGCGCAGCTGCGCCAGCTGGTACGCCAGTCCGATCTGGACGCGCTGCATGCGCAGGCGCAACCGTACCTGCAGCGCGTGGCCGAGTCGCGCCAGCGCCAGCGCGCCAGCCCGGAGCCGCTGCACTGGAGCACGCAGGTACGGATCGTGTCCGATCCACCGATGAAGCACCACGGCGATGCGCACGACGACTGGCTGGTCACCGCGCTGGTCCGGCAGCTGCAGTCGACGCGCTACAAGGCCCTGTTGATCTCGCCGTACTTCGTGCCCGGCAGCGAAGGGCTGGACGGCCTTTCGGCGATGGCCGGCCGTGGCGCCCAGGTCGGCGTGGTGACCAACTCACTGGCAGCCAACGACGTGGCCGCCGTGCACGGTGGCTACATGGGCTACCGGGTGCCGCTGCTGAAGGCCGGCGTGCAGCTGTACGAACTGAAGGCGAGCGGCCAGAGCGGTGACAGCAGCCTGTTCGGCAGCAGTGGCGCCAGCCTGCACACCAAGGCATTGCTGGTCGACGACCGGCGCGGGTTCGTCGGATCGTTCAACCTCGATCCGCGTTCGGCCTATCTCAACACCGAGATGGGCGTGCTGTTCGACGACCCGGTGCTGGGCGCGCAACTGCGCGCAGAGTACCTGCGCCTGGCCAGCCCGGAACACAGCTGGTGGCTGGCACTGGGCGCTGATGACGAACTGCGCTGGCTGCAGCGCGAGCCGCCGCCACACTGGGTCGATGCCGAGCCCGGCAGCAGCCTCGGCAAACGCTGGACGGCACGGGTGATCAGCTGGTTGCCGCTGGAATCCCAGCTGTAACGATCAGGGGGCGAGCCCCTCGCCATCGCCGTGCAGGCTCTCGTCCAGGGTTTCCACATTGCGCCCATGCAGGCGCCGCCAGATCCAGCGCAGCGCGTGCGGCGGCGCTGCCGGCAACTGCTCCAGCAAGGCCAGCATGCGGCCCTGGCTGGCATGCCCGTGCCGGCACAGCAGGCTGGCCGCCGCAGCGGCACTGGCCAGTCGCAGGCTGTCGGCCAGCGGACCGTCAGCGTCAGGCGCCAGGGCCTGATGCACCGGCTCTGGCAGTTCCCAGGCGGCAGCTACCCGCTGTGCCAGCGGTAGTGACCACTGCTGCAGCAACTGCAGGGCCAGCGCCGGCTCCACCTCTTCGCCGCGCGCCTGTGCTTCCTGCAGCAGTTGGCGCATGACCAGCGCCGCGCCCAGGCCCTGCACCAGGCCCAGCCATTGCGCAGCGAAAGCATCGCCGAAGGTGACCGTGCGTGCGTGGTCGGCGGCCGCGCGCGAAGCCAGCAGGGCGTGCTCCCAGATGATCGAACTGAACTGCGGGAACACCTCGCACTGCACCTGCATCACCGGCTGCACCAGCACTGCGCTGATGATCTGCCGCACACCTTCGGTGCCGACCAGGGTCACTGCCCGCTGCAGGCTTTCCACCGGCCGCTCGTGCACCTTGTAGGCCGGGCTGTTGGCGATCCGCAGCAGGTTGCCGGTCAGCACCGGATCCTGGCCGATGATCGCGGCCATCACCCGCGCCGATGCAACGTCGTCATTGACCGTCTGGATCAGCTGCGGCAGCAGTTGCGGGCGCCGCGGCAGCTGTCGGGTGGCCCAGTCGCGGTCCTGCAGCGCGCGGTCCACCGCCTCGGCCAGACCCGACGCGCTGACCGCAGTCGGTTCGCCGGCCAAGCGCGGATACAGGGCCAGCGCATGCAGCCCACGCTGCAGGTGAGCGGCGACCTCGGCCGCCGGCAACGCGTCACCCTGCAGGCTGGCCGCCGCCGCGGCCACGGCCTGGCGGGGGGCTGCGGCCAGACGTGCCGGGGTCTTCCCGGTCAGCTGCGACAGCCAACGCAGCACGGATCGCCACCACGCTGCGGTCATTGCCGCCCATCCTGTCGTTGTCCTGCTGCTGCCACTGCCTGCGCCTTCATCACATCCGGCCACCTGCCGTCGTCGCAGCATCGGCCGCACTTTCATCTTCTTTAACCCGGGTGCTTCCTGCGTCGACGGCATATCCCGGGCGAATGGACTAGAATGGCGCCGCGCGACCCGTCCCCCTGTACCGACGACGTCGCTTTTTTTGTTTTCGGACCCTACCGTTCATTGGCAGTTCGCCGCAGTTCACCGCAGATCGCGCCATCGGAGACCCCATGCTATTCGAAACCCTCGCAACCACCGGCCACGAACAGGTGGTGTTCTGCCACAACCAGGATGCCGGCCTGCGGGCGATCATCGCCATTCACAACACCACCCTGGGCCCCGCCCTGGGCGGGGTACGCATGCGCCCCTACGCCAGCACCGACGATGCGCTGGCCGATGTGCTGCGGCTGAGCCGCACGATGACCTACAAGAATGCGCTGGCCGGTCTCAATGTCGGTGGCGGCAAGGCGGTGATCATCGGCGACCCGAAGGTCGACAAGAGCGAGGTGCTGTTCCGCGCCTTCGGCCGCTATGTCGATTCGCTGGGCGGCCGCTACATCACGGCCGAGGATGTCGGTACCGACGTCAACGACATGGAGAACATCTACCTGGAGAGCCAGTTCGTCACCGGCGTGCACCAGGTCCATGGCGGCTCCGGTGATCCGGCACCGTTCACTGCCTATGGCGCGCTGCAGGCGCTGATGGCCTCGATGCGCTTCAAGTTCGGCCATGAGGAAGTGGGCAAGACCAGCATCGCGGTGCAGGGCCTGGGCCATATCGGCATGGAACTGGTGAAGCTGCTGCGCGACCGTGGCGCCAAGCTGTATGTCACCGATCTGGACAGCGCGCTGGTGGATCGTGCGGTCAACGATTTCGGCGCCGAGGCCGTCAAGCCGGACGAGATCCACGAAGTGAACGCCGATGTGTTCGCGCCGTGTGCGTTGGAAGGCGCGATCAACGCCGACACCCTGCCGCGGATCAAGGCGAAGATCATCTGCGGCACCGCCAACAACCAGCTGTCCAGCCTGGAGATCGGCGACGAGCTGCATGCGCGCGGCATCCTGTACGCGCCTGACTACGCGGTCAACGCCGGTGGCGTGATGAACGTGTCGCTGGAAATCGACGGTTACAACCGCGAGCGCGCGATGCGGCTGATCCGCAGCATCTACCACAACCTGACGCGCATCTTCGAACTGTCGCAGCGCGAGAACATCGCCCCGCAGCGTGCCGCCGACCGGATCGCCGAAGCGCGCATCCTGTCGATCGGCAAGCTGAAGATGCCGCTGGGCCGCAGCACGCCGCGCCTGGGCAACCTGCGCGGCGGCTGATCGCCGCCCTCGCGGACCGGGCGCGTGCCGACCGTGGGTCGGCACCGCCGGATAGACGCGCCGGGCAAGCCCGGCGCCATGATCAGAAGCCGGTGCTGTAGCGCAGCGCCGCCTGCCGTGCATCGTTGCCACCCACGCGCTGGTCGATACCCAGGCTCAGGCGGCCATTGCGGCCCCACCACGATTCCAGCGCCAGGCCGAACAAAGCACTGCCACGCGGTGCGTCGACACCGGCCAACGGCGCCCAGGCATCAATGCCGACGAAACTTGCCTGCCAGGCCTGCTCACCGCCATCCAGCCGTTGCTGCCATTCGGCATGGCCGCGCAGGGTCCAACGACCCCACTGCCGCTCACCCCGCAGGCCCGCCAGCATCTGGTTGCGCTGTGCACGTGACGCCTCACCGCGCAGGCCGAAGCCGAAGCCGCCCTGCTCGCTGAAGCCATCGGTATCCAGGCGCGTGCTGCTGGCCCCCAGATACGGGGTCAACGACGCACCGATACGCCCGAAACGATAGCCGCCTTCGACGCTGGCACTGCTGAAACGCCCGCCGTAGCGCGCGGACACACCGTAGGCACCGGCACCCAGCAGCAACTGGCGGTCCAGTTCCCGGGTGAACTGGCCGGTGCCGAACTGGGCCAGCGCATAGCCACGCCCCAGGTTCCAGCCGGCATACAGCTGCGCCTGCGTCTGGCGGTCACGCCCACGATCACCACTGAAGTTGCTGCCGCCGTTGCTGCGGGTTTCGCCGAAGGCCATGCCCAGCAGACCATTGCTGCCCAGTGCCACGTCCTGGCCTGCCATCCAGCCCTGGCTGTCGGCGGCGTTGCCGGCAAAGCTGCCCTGCCCGGCTTCGCCCAGCGCGCTCTGCCAGGCGCCACGCAGCTTCGGCGCTGCCTGCACGCGGTCGAAGCGCTCGGCAACCGCACGGCGCGACATGTCCACACTGTCGAAGGTCGAGGCCTCAGCACGCGCATGCGCCTGTCCGGACAGACTCTCCAGGCTTGCCGACAGACCATCGGTACCGCCTGCCGTGCGCTGCAACGCGCCGGCGGCCGCACCGAACGCCGAACCCTGCAGGTTCGCGTTGCTGTCCAGCGCGGTGAATGCCGACGCCACCCGCAGTGCCGATGCCTGTGCATTGGCACCCAGGCCGGACGCGGCGGCGGAAACGTTGACCTGGGTCAGGTCCATCCACGCGTCGTTGCTGCCATAGCCGTACTGTGCCTGCAGCAGGGTCAGGCCGTTGGCGCCGGTGTTGGCCACTGGTGTGGTGAACGTACCGTTGATACCGCCGTTGGCATGGATCAGGTCCTGGCGGCTGCCGACCTGCGGCACATAGCCGGAAACGATGCCATCGACCACCACGCCACCGGCCAGGCGCGCGGTGCCGGTCACCTGCAGCGCGTTCACGCCCAGCGCGACGATCAGCTGCGCATCCGGCTGCTGGCTGTAATTGCCTTCGATGGTCGCGGTGGTGTTGGCGTTGACCAGCACCACGCTGGCGCCGTTGTCGACGTTGCCGATCACCCGCGGCGTGCCCGGCATGAACTGCAGGCCGGCCATCGAGGCACCGCCGACACCAGAGATGCTGACGTTGGAACGGACCACTGCGCCGCCGCGCAGGGCCAGGCTGCCGCGCTCGATGCGGGTAGCGCCGCTGTAGCTGTTGTTGCCGCTCAGCTCCAGCCGGCCATCGCCGCGCTTGACCAGGCCGCCAGTGCCGGCAATGTCGTTGCTCCAGATCGAGCCCGAGGAAGCCGCATCGACATTGACCGTGACATCGCCCCAGTCGAAGCGGCCGGGACCGTTCACCGCCTTGCCGACGTTGAGCATGCCGTAGCCGTAGATCGGATCGACGCCCGGCGCACCGATGTCGGTGGCGGTGCCGAGCAGGGTCTGCCGCACCAGATCGTTGTCGAAGTACGGATAGCGCTGCCAGACCAGTGCAGCAGCACCGGAGATCAGCGGCGCGGCGAAGGACGTGCCGTAGTTCCACAGGTATTTGCCGGTACCCGGCTCCGGGAACACTGCGCTGCCGGGAGCAGTCAGGCAGTAGCGTGCGGTGTCGCCACAGGCATTGGCCCAGGGGGCACGTTCACCCGGTTTGTTCGGATCGATCGCGGTGGCCACCAGCCAGCCTTTTTCAAGATCGGCTGCCGGCAGTGATCCGCCGACGCCACGCTGGCTGGGCAACGCGGCCACGCTGCTGGGCTGGTCGCGCCCCTCGTTGCCTGCGGCGAACACCACCAGGCCACCGTGGTTGATGATGAAGGGGCGATATTCGGCCGCGACCTGCGCGGTGGTGCCGAGGTCGGTCCAGTACAGGCCGCCCCAGGAATTGTTCATCACCTTCACGCCATAGCTGATCAGGTCCTGATGGACCCCGGCCACGCCGAGCGTGCCGCTGAAGGAATTGCCCTTGCCGCTGCCGTCATCCTTGGGCGCGGTGTCGGAAATGATGCGCGCCGAGACGATCTCCGCACCCGGTGCGATGCCGCCGGGCCAGACGCCCACCGATGCACCGGCGGCCAGGCTGGCGACGGCCGTGCCATGGCCAAGCACGTCATCGACGTTGAGATTGTTGCGGCTCGGATCGATGTAGTTGAGGTTGGCCACCACCCGCCCGTTCAATGCCTCGGCGTTGCGAAGCACGCCCGAATCGACGATGCCGATGCGCACCCCACGGCCGGTCGCGCCAGTGGCCAGTGCGGCACGCGCGTTGGTCTGTGCCAGATGCGCATCCACAGCCGGCTCCAGCGGCTTGGACGCGGGAGGCGGGGTGACCGGTGGGGTGACCGGCGGCGTGGTCGGAGGCGGGTCGATGCGCACGTTGCTGCCGCCGCCTCCACCGCCACACGCCGACAGCGCCACCGCCAGCGCCGATGCCAGGACCGACCTTCCCATCGTCTTACGTTCCATCGTTTCCTTCCCATGAACGTTGGCCTGCCGCCATCCGGGCAGGCATCCAGTACTGCCCAGCGGCAGTCTTCGCCGACCCTCTATACTGAGCCGACCCCCACGCAGTCTGCCGGGAAACGGCGCCGCTTCCAACGCCCGTCGTCTCCTTTCCGAACATTGCTCACGCATCAACGAGATTGCCATGTCCAACATCGTCATCGCCGCCGCCAAGCGCACTGCCATCGGCTCCTTCCTCGGCCAGTTCAACGGCGTTCCGACCCCGACCCTCGGCGCGGCCGCCATCGCCGCCGCGCTGGAACAGTCGGGCGTTCCTGCCAGCGACGTCTCCGAAGTCCTGATGGGCTGCGTGCTGCCGGCCAACCTCGGCCAGGCCCCTGCCCGCCAGGCAGCGATCGCCGCCGGCATCCCGCTGTCGGTCGGCGCGACCACCCTCAACAAGGTCTGTGGTTCGGGCATGAAGGCCATCATGCTCGGTCATGACCTGATCAAGGCCGGCTCGGCCAAGGTCGTGGTCGCCGGTGGCATGGAATCGATGTCCAACGCCCCGCACCTGCTGCCCAACTCGCGCACCGGCAACCGTTTCGGCAACTTCCAGGCCGTGGACCACATGGCCCACGACGGCCTGGTCAACGCCTACGACGGCAAGGCCATGGGCGAATTTGCCGAATGCGCCGTGGACAAGTACCAGTTCACCCGCGAAGAGCAGGACGCCTACTCCATCGAGTCGGTCAAGCGCGCACAGGCAGCCCAGGCCAACGGCGCCTTCGCCGACGAGATCGTTGCGGTGAAGGTCGCCACCCGCAAGGGTGACGTCGAGGTCGCCAGCGACGAGCAGCCCGGCCGTTCGGACATCGCCAAGATCCCGACCCTGCGCCCGGCCTTCAAGAAGGACGGCAGCGTGACCGCCGCCAGTTCCTCCAGCATTTCCGATGGCGCCGCTGCCGTGGTCCTGCTGACCGAAGAAGATGCCGCGGCACGCGGCCTGCAGCCGCTGGCGCGCATCGTCGGCCATGCCACCCATTCGCAGGAACCGGAGTGGTTCACCACCGCCCCGATCGGCGCCATCCACACCCTGCTGGAGAAGACCGGCTGGTCGCTGGACCAGGTCGATCTGTTCGAAATCAACGAGGCCTTCGCCGTGGTGGCGATGGCACCGATGCGCGAACTGGGCATCCCGCACGACAAGCTCAACGTGAATGGCGGTGCCTGCGCGCTGGGCCATCCCATCGGTGCCTCCGGCGCACGCCTGGTGGTCACCCTGGTCAACGCGTTGCGCACGCGCGGCGGCAAGCGCGGCATTGCCACCCTGTGCATCGGCGGTGGCGAAGCGACGGCAATCGCCATCGAGTTGATCTGAAAGGGTTTAACGTCTATTTCGCAAAAATGAATGCGGGATCGCTTGACACCCAATCTTGGCTTGTCATCATGTTGTCGGCGCGCAGCATGCGCGTTGCCTAATTCTAACGACGAGGATTTACACAATGAGCATCAACAAGCTGCTGGTCGCGATGTCCCTGGCTCTGGCCCTGGCCGCCTGCTCGAAGCAGGAAGCTGCCCAGGACGCCGCTGCTTCGGCCAACCAGGCCGCCACCGAAGCCCAGGCTGCTGCCGACCAGGCCGCCGCTGCTGGCGCCCAGACCGCCGACGCTGCCCAGCAGGCCGCTGACACCGCCGCCACCGCTGCTGACGCTTCGGTTGACGCCGCTGCCCAGGCTGCTGGCGCTGCCACCGACGCTGCTGCCGGCGCTGCTGCCGACGCTGCCAAGGCTGCTGAAGGCACCGCCGAGAAGGCCAAGGACGCTGCTGAAGAAGCGAAGAAGTAATAACTTCTTTCTTCAAGCTGTTCTGAAGAAGCCGCTGGTTCGCCAGCGGCTTTTTCTTTGCGCGCCGTTTCGTGCGCAGGTCACCACCACGTCTTCACAACGGTATGAATAGGCTGGCGTCCCCATCCATTGCAGTACCGGAGACCGCCATGAAGATTCGCCCGCTGACCACCACCCTGCTGGCCGCCTCCCTGCTACTCGCACTGGCTGCCTGCAAGGGCCCGGAAGCCGAACAGGCCAAGCAGGATGCCGCGCAGGCCGCCGACAGCGCTGGTGCCGCCGCACGTGATGCCGTCGACAAGGCCGCAGAAGCAACCCGCAATGCCGCCGACAAGACCGCTGCTGCCTCCGAGCAGGCTGCCGCCGACACCCAGCAGGCGCTGGACAGCGCTGCCGCAGCCACCGCCAACGCGGCCGACAAGGCAAAGGTCGCAGCGACCGATGCCGCCGCGCACGCCAGCGACGCCACTGCCGATGCCGCGCAGAAGGTTGCCGACAAGGCTCGCGATGTGGCCGACGACGCCAAGGCCACTGCCGCCAAGGAAGAGGCCAAGCACTAAGGCCTCAGCGTTCGCCGGGCATGGCCCGGCGTTACCGGATAAGCCGAGCATAGGCTCGGCTCTACAGGAAAAGCCGCGGCATCGCCGCGGCTTTTCTGCTTTCTGCTTCTTCTGTTGATTCCGTGCTGGACGCGCACGGAAGCCGTCCAAGGCCGTGCGGGTGGGCTGCGCAGGGGTGTCCGCGGCATGGATGCCGCGGCCAAGCCCCCAGGGATGGGTTCACGGCGTCCCCTGCGCAGCCCATCCGCACGGCCCGCTCACGATGCAGCCTCTGCACCGCCCACCACGAGGGGCTCCGCCGTTGGCCACCACTACGGCAACGCGCGCGCCAGCATCCCCACCACATCCACCCCGGCCGGCAGCGTGCCGAATGCCAACCCATGTTCGCCCTGCAGCCGACCGCGGATGAACGCATCGGCCATCGGACTGCGTGCACGCAGCAACAACGCCGCCTGCAGCAGCAAGGCCGTGCGTTCGCAGAACACGCGCGCCTGTGCCTCCTCCGGTGCCGCCGCATCGCGCCACTGCTGCAGCGCCGCCGCATAACGCGCATCACGGTCGGCCACCGCCTCCAGTTCACCGTGCAGTGCCGCCAGCACCTCCGGTTCGCGCGCCAGCGCGCGCAGCACATCCAGGCACTGGATGTTGCCGCTACCCTCCCAGATCGAATTCAACGGCGCCTGCCGGTACAGCCGCGGCAACATCGATTCCTCCACGTAGCCGGCACCGCCCAGGCATTCCTGTGCTTCGTTGACGAACGCAGGCGCACGCTTGCATATCCAGTACTTGCCCAATGCCGTCCCCAGCCGCGCAAGCGCGGCCTCGGCCGGATCGCTGCCGGCGTGATCGACCGCGCGCGCGATACGCATCGCCAGCACCGTGGCGGCTTCCGATTCCAGCGCCAGATCGGCCAGCACGTTGGCCATCAGCGGATGGTCCATCAGTGGCTTTCCAAAGGTGCGCCGATGCCGCGCGTGGTGCAGCGCCTGCGCCAGCGCCATGCGCATTTCCGCCGCAGCGCCCAGCATGCAGTCCAGCCGGGTCATCATCACCATGCCGATGATGGTGGCCACGCCACGCCCTTCCTCGCCCACCCGCCAGGCCTGCGCCCCACAGAACTCCACTTCGCTGGAGGCGTTGGCCCAGTCGCCCAGCTTGTCCTTCAAGCGCATCAGGCGGAACGCATTGCGATCGCCGTCGGCCAGCCGCCGTGGCATCAGCAGGCAGGTCAATCCGGCCGGCGCCTGCGCCAGTACCAGGAAGCCATCGCACATCGGTGCGGAGAAGAACCACTTGTGTCCGATCAACCGATAGCGCTCGCCATCGATGGGTTCGGCGCGGGTAGTGTTGGCGCGCACGTCCGAGCCGCCCTGCTTCTCGGTCATGCCCATGCCCAGGGTGATGCCGGCCTTGTCGGCCACCGGCACATCACGCGGGTCGTATACCGGTGCGGCGGCCTTGCGCGACCACTCGGCCAGATGCGGCTGCCCGCGCAGCACGGCTACCGCTGCATGGGTCATGGTCAACGGGCAGCTGGTGCCGGCCTCGGCCTGGTGGTGCAGGTAGCTCAGCGCAGCGCGTGCGACATGGGCGCCGGGCTGCGGCTCATGCCAGGACAACCCGGCAACGCCGTGCTCCTTCGCCGTCTGCATCAGCTGGTGGTACGCCGGATGGAATTCCACGGTATCGATGCGATGGCCCTGCGCATCATGGGTGCGCAGGCGTGGGCGGTCGCGGTTGGCGTCGAAGCCGATGCGGTACAGCTCGTCCCCGGCCAGCCCTCCATACACCGCCAAGCGTGGCGCGAACGCTGCCGCGCCCTCGCGCTGCACGGCCTCCATCAGTGCGATGTCGTCGGTCCACAACTGGCGACCGGCGAACGGTGGCGGCTGGTTGAGCACCACGTGGGTTTCGTAGGGAGCGCTGCTGTTGAAGCTCGGTGCACTCATCGGTTCCTTCCCCGCCGGCAAGAGGTGTGCGGCCCGATTGTGCCGTATCGTCCGGCAACCCCGCGTTCAGGCCGATTCTCGCCGTGTGCACGACCGGCACGCCACAGTGATGGCATGGCAGGCAATGACGATCTGGTGGTACTGCGGCCGGAAGGGCTGTACTGCGCGGCAGGCGATTTCCATATCGATCCCTGGCGACCGGTGCCGCGTGCGGTCATCACCCATGGCCATGGCGACCATGCGCGTCCTGGCATGGGCGAATACCACTGCAGCACCGGCAGCGTGCCGATCCTGCGCTGGCGCCTGGGCGATGTGCCGCTGCACGCACATGCCGAGGGCGTGCCGTTCGCGCTGGGCCGGGTGCAGGTATCGCTGCATCCGGCCGGCCACGTGCTCGGCTCATCGCAGGTGCGCATCGACGACGGTGAGCAGATCTGGGTCGCGTCGGGCGACTACAAGCGTCAGCCCGATCCCACCTGCACACCGTTCGAAGTGGTGCCCTGCGATACCTTCATCACTGAAGCCACATTCGCGCTGCCGATCTATCGCTGGCCGGATGCCCGCGCGGTGGCGGCCGAGATCGCCGCCTGGCGTCGCGAGTGTGCGCAGCGTGGCGAAGCGGCCGTGCTGCTCTGCTACGCGCTGGGCAAGGCGCAACGCGTGCTTGCCGAGCTGCGCGCGATGGATGACCAGCCTGCGTGGCTGCATGGCGCCATCGCCAACGGCGTCTCCGTCTATCGCCAGGCCGGTGTACCGATGCTCGACACGCTCACGGTTGCCGAACAGGGACGTCAGCCCGATGCCGCAGGCCAACTGATCCTGGCGCCGCCCTCGGCCGCCGGCACGCCCTGGCTGCGCCGGTTCGGCCGCCACCAGCTTGGTTTCGCCTCGGGCTGGATGCAGTTGCGCGGCAACCGCCGCCGCCGCAACGTCGACCGCGGCTTCGTGATTTCCGACCATGCCGATTGGCCGGCGCTGCTGCAGACCATCACGCAGACTGGCGCGCAGAGGATCATTGCCACGCACGGCAACACCGATGCGCTGATTCCGTACCTGCGCGAACGCGGCATTGCCGCCGAAGCCTTCCGCACCGATTTCGGGGGCGAGGAATGAAGGCCTTCGCCGCGCTGTACCAGCGGCTGGATCGCAGCACCGCGACGCTGGACAAGCGCGCGGCGCTGATCGACTACTTCCAGCACGCACGTCCGCACGACGCAGCGTGGGCGCTGTACCTGCTCAGCGGTGGCAAGGTGGGCGGCGCGCGCCGCAAGATTGCGGGCAGCGGCGAACTGCGGGCGTGGATCGCCGAAGAATCCGGCCTGCCGCCATGGCTGGTCGAAGACAGCTACGCGCAGGTCGGCGACCTTGCCGAGACGCTCACGCTGCTGCTGGATGATCCTGCCAGCGAAGGCGAGGATCGCCCTCTGGCCGACTGGATCGAACAGCACCTGCTTGCCGTCGCCAACCAGCCAGAGCTCGTGCGTCGTGCCGCTGTAGTCGAGGGCTGGCGACAGCTTGCATCGGCCGAACGTCTGGTCTTCAACAAGCTGCTGACCGGCGCACTGCGCGTTGGTGTATCGCAGCGCGTGGTGCAGCAGGCATTGGCCGAATGGTCCGGGCTGGACATCGCCCGCATCGCCCAGCGCATGCTCGGCGACTGGGTGCCCTCTCCCGGCCTGCTGGCCACTTTGCTGTCCGCCGAAGAACTGCCGACCGATCGCCAGCAGCCCTATCCGTTCTTTCTCGCCTCGCCGCTGGAAGGTGAGCCCCCCGAGCGGCTGGGCGAGATCAGCAACTGGCTGCTGGAATGGAAGTGGGATGGCATCCGCCTGCAGCTGCTGCGGCGCCAGGGTGAGGTGGCGTTGTGGTCGCGCGGCGAAGAACGGCTGGACGGTCGCTTCCCGGAGATCGAACAGGCCGCCGCATTGCTGCCCGATGGCTGCGTGCTGGATGGAGAGCTGCTGGCATGGGACGACGCTGACAATCTTCCGCGTGCATTCACCGCGCTGCAGACCCGCATCCAGCGCCGCAGACCCGGCGCCGCCACCCTGCGCAACACGCCGGTGCGCGTGCTCGCCTACGATCTGCTTGAACGCGACGGTGAAGACCTGCGTGCGCTGCCACTGCAGCAACGTCGCGCGCAGTTGGCCGAGGTGGTCGGCGCGCTCGGCGATCCGCGCATCCAGCTGTCGCCCGAGGTGCCCGCCGACGATTGGCAGCATGCCGCGCAGCTGCGCGAAGCATCGCGCGAGCGCGGCGTGGAAGGGCTGATGCTGAAGCGCCGCGATTCGATCTATCAGTCCGGGCGTCGCCGTGGCGACTGGTGGAAGTGGAAGGTCGAGCCGCTCACCATCGATGCCGTACTGCTGTATGCACAGGCGGGTCATGGCCGGCGCAGCACGCTCTACACCGACTACACCTTCGGGGTCTGGGACGGCGACACGCTGGTTCCCGTGGCCAAGGCCTATTCCGGGCTGGACGACAAGGAAATCCTGGCCCTCGATCGTTGGATCCGCGCGCATACCCGCGAGCGCTTCGGTCCGGTGCGCAGCGTCAGTGCCGAGCAGGTGTTTGAACTCGGCTTCGAAGCGGTCAATCGCAGCGCGCGCCACAAGTCCGGCATCGCCGTGCGCTTTCCACGCATCCTGCGCTGGCGCCACGACAAGCCGGCTGCCGAAGCCGACCATCTGGCCCAGTTGCAGGCGCTGGCGCGATGAAGCGCAGTGAAGCGCTGCAGCGCCTGAACGACTGGTTCGGCAGCCGCGGCTGGCGCCCCCTGCCCTTCCAGCGCGCGATGTGGCGCCACTACCTGGCCGGAGAATCCGGCCTGCTGCACACCCCCACCGGCAGCGGCAAAACCCTGGCCATGTTCGGCGGCCCCTTGCTGCAGGCGATGCACGACCCTCCCCCCACACCGCGTCGTGCCAGCGCGGTACGCCCGCTGCAGGTGCTGTGGGTGACACCGCTGCGGGCGCTGGCCAGCGATACCGCACGCGCACTGCAGGCACCGATCGACGGCCTTGGCCTGGGCTGGCGCGTGGGGCTGCGCAGCGGCGATGCCAGCAACCGCGACAGGCGCCTGGCCCGCGAAGGTCGCATTGATGTACTGGTGACCACACCGGAGTCGCTGGCGCTGCTGCTCAGCTATCCCGACACCCTTGAACGCATGCGCCAGCTGCGCTGCGTGGTGGTGGACGAATGGCACGAACTGCTGGGCAACAAGCGCGGCGTGCTGCTGCAGTTGAACCTGGCGCTGTTGCGTGAGACAGCGCCCGCGATGCAGCTGTGGGGGTTGTCGGCAACATTGGGCAACCTGCCGCAGGCCCGCGACGTACTGCTGCCACACCGGCCACAGGCACGGATCGTGGAAGGTGCACGGCAGCGGCCGGTGACGATCCGCAGCCTGCTGCCCGAGCCCGGCGAACGCTTTCCATGGGCCGGGCATCTCGGTCTTTCCCAGCTTCCGCGCGTGCTCGATGCAGTGTTCCGCGCGCGCAGCAGCCTGCTCTTCACCAATACGCGTGCGCAGGCGGAACTGTGGCACCAGGCCCTCGCAGCGGTGTGGCCGGAGGATGCCGGCACGCTCGCCCTGCACCACGGCTCGTTGGATCCCACGCTGCGCCAGCAGGTGGAAGACGGACTGCGTGCGGGCACGCTGCGGTGCGTGGTGGCCACGTCCAGCCTGGATCTGGGCGTGGACTTTCCGGAAGTGGACCAGGTGCTGCAGCTGGGCAGTCCGAAGGGTGTCGCCCGCCTGCGTCAGCGGGCCGGGCGTGCGCGCCATCGGCCCGGCGCCAGCGGCGAGATACTGTGCATTCCCAGCCACGCACTGGAACTGGCCGAGTACGCGGCGGCCCGACGCGCGCTGCATGACGGGGTGATCGAAGCACGACGCCCCCCTACGTTGTCGCTGGATGTACTGGCCCAGCACGCCGTCAGCCGGGCGCTGGCTGGCGGCTTCGACGCCGATGCACTGCTGCAGCAGGTTCGTGGCACGCATGCCTTCGCCGCGCTGGAAGACGCGCAATGGAATGCCGTGCTCGATTTCATCGTGCAGGGCGGACGTGCGCTGTCGCGGTATCCGGAGTTCCACAAGGTGGTACGCGATGCCGATGGCATCTACCGCATGCCCGATCGCCGCCAGGCGCTGCGCCATCGGCTGTCGATCGGCACCATCAGCAGCGACGGCAGCGTGCGCGTGCAGTTCCTGCGTGGCGGCAGCCTGGGCGCAGTGGAAGAACAGTTCGCCAGCCGCCTGCGCCGGGGCGACCGCTTCCAGTTTGCTGGGCGTCTGCTGGAGCTGGTGCAGCTGCGCGACATGACCGCGTTCGTGCGCGTGGCGCGGGGCAGCGGTGATGGCGTGGTGCCGCGCTGGCAGGGTGGGCAGTTGCCGTTGTCGATGCCACTGGGGCGCGAACTGGAGATGGTGCTGTCAGGCGACGACCAGAGCGTGGAGTCGCGCTGGCTTGCGCCGCTGCTGGCGTTGCAGTCGAAGCTGTCTGCGCCGCCATCGCCCGGCCACCTGCTGGTGGAAGACGTGCGCCGACGCGAGGGCCAGTTCCTGTTCGTCTATCCCTTTGCGGGCCGCCATGTGCATGAAGCGCTGGCCGCGCTGCTGGCGCTGCGCTGCACCCGGCGGCAGCGCAACAGCATCGGCTATGCGGTGAACGACCATGGCCTGGTGCTCGCGCCGGCAACGCCGGTGGACCTGCAGGAACAGGACTGGCGGGCGATGCTGGATGCTGACGGCCTGCTGCAGGACCTGCGCGAAGCCGTGAACCTGGGCGAACTGGCGCGCCGCCAGTTCCGCGGCATCGCACGCGTGTCGGGCCTGCTGGTGCCGAGCCTGCCTGGCGGCATGCCACGCTCACTGCGCCAGCTGCAGGCTTCCGCCGGTCTGCTGCATGACGTGCTGCGCGAGCACGATCCGGAACATCTGCTGCTGGCACTGGCCGAGCATGAGGTGCTGCACGACAGTCTGGATCTGCCCGGTCTGCAGCAGGTGCTGGCCGGCATCGCAACGCGTTCGTTGTCATTGCAGCAGCCATCGTCGCTGACGCCCTTGGCGTTTCCTTTGTGGGCCGAACGCCTGCGTGGGCAGTTCAGCAATGAAGACTGGCGCACACGCGTGCAGCGTGCGGCGCAGCAGCTGGAGCGCCGCCATGGCCGCTGATCTGCCGCTGCAGCTGGGCGGTGAGTCGATGCTGCTGCTGGGCGGGCGGGCGCTGCTGTGGCCGGCGCGTCGCACGCTGTTGATCGCCGACCTGCACCTGGGCAAGGCGGACGTGTTCCGGCGTGCGGGAATCGCCTTGCCGGCCGGCGGTACCGGCAATGACCTGCAGCGCCTGCAGGACATGGTGAGCCTGCACGAGTGCCAGCAACTATGGATCCTCGGCGACGTCCTGCATGGCCCGGCGCATCGCGCGGCCTGGTACCAGCAATGGCTTGGTTGGCGCGAGCAGCATGCTGCGCTGGACATCCACGTGGTACGCGGCAATCACGACCGCGATCTGCCGAAGGCGGCGCTGCAGGTACAGATGCATGACGACGCACGCTTGGGGCCGTTCCTGCTGCGGCACGAGCCGCTGGCCGATGCCTCTGCTCACGTGCTGGCCGGCCATGTGCACCCGCAGGTTGCGTTGCCGGCGCTGCGTCGACGCTTTCCCGCGTTCTGGCTGCGCCAGGGCATCACCATCCTGCCGGCGTTCTCGGCATTCACCGCCGGTGTCGTGCCTGTACTGGCACCCGGCGAACAGCTGCTCGCCTGTGTGGAATACAGCGTGGTGCCGCTGCCGGTTCGCTGACTCGTCGAGGCCTGCGTCGAGGCCTGCCCTGCATTACGACGGGCGCGCGACGATCCCGGGCATCAGGCTGAAATCCGGCGTTGCCTTGTCGGCGTGGCGCGGCAGTGCCTGTATCGCCACCAGCATCTCGTGGGCGCAGGCGCGGATATGGTCGTGGCTTTCCGGTGATGCGTGGCTGATCAAACTGCCGACATGGAACTCGAACACATCTTCCAGTACGTCGGGCTGGTCCTCGTGCAGCATCCGCAGCAGACCGCGCAGCTTGCAGATTTCCGATTCCAGCTTGTCGACCGCGAACAACATGGCGTCCTCCTCGTGCATCGTGCGGCACATCCGGGCCGCAGCAGGCAGCGACGGCGATGCCACCCGGGCCACGCGATGATCGATCACGAAAAGGAAAACGGGCGACGCGGCTGCCGCGTGCTCATCTCTTGTCGCATATACGGGGTGAGGTAATCGTTAATCGACGTGACGAAAGATTCACGCGATGGCCGGAATTGCCACGCTCTGTGCGGCCGAGGGCGCGGCGGCCAGCGCGTCGATGAATGCAGGATCGAGCGGCAACGCGCCCAGCCACCCGTGCTGGGTACCGCTGAGCACGCGCAGCATGTGCCCGCGCCCGCCAGGCAGTCGTCCCATCGGCCCCAGCAGCACGTCGCGCGCCTTCGCCCACGCATCGCGATCGGACTGGAACAGCGGCGTCAGCCAGCGGCTCCAGCGCTGATAGACCGCTACATGCGCGCGCCGTTGCGCCTGGTAGGCCTGCAATGCCGGTTCACCGCCACCATGGGTGCGCAACGCGTCGCGCAGTGCCAACGCATCCAACAGCGCCATGTTCACGCCCTGCCCCAGCTGCGGGCTCATCGCATGTGCAGCATCACCGACCAGTACCAGCCGGCCCTGATGCCAACGCTTCATCACGGCATCGCGGTACACCGCCCGCGCCAGTTGCCCGGCGTCCTGCAGATGGGCGAAGCGCGCGCCCGCCTGTGGCCACAGCGCATGCAGTTCTTCCAGCCAGGGCGCCATGCCGTCGCCCTGCCAGCGTTCGAAATCCGCGCGCGGCAGGCTCCAGAAGAAGCTCAGGCGAGGCGTATCGTCACCCGGCCGGGTACCCACCGGCAGCAGGCCGATCATCTTGCGCGCGGCGACGTAGCGCTGCCGCAGCTGCTGCATGTGCGGCCAGTCTTCGGCCGGCAACAGGCACCACAGGGCGCCCCACGGGTACACCCGGTCCAGCGCCGCGCCACCGTCGATAGCGTTGCGCAGCGTGGACGCAGCGCCGTCGGCGGCAACCACCAGATCGAACGGTCCGTGCGTGCGGCCGTCGCTGTCGCGCAGCCGCCCCTGCTGGTGGTCGACCTCGACGATGGTCGTACCCACATGCAGCTCGCCGGCGCCTTCACGCGCCTGGTCCAGCACCGAGAACAACGCGCCCCGCTGCATGCCCAGGCCATGCAGGCGCGCATCCAGGCCGTCATAGCCCATGTCCATCACCGCGCGTTCGCACGGGGTATCGCCATACAGCCGGCGCACCGGCATGGCGTAGCCACGCACGGCATCGAGCAGGCCCATCTGCCACAACACCTGCAGTCCGCTGGGCTGCAACAGGAACCCTGCGCCCACCGGCCCTGGCGTCGGCACGCGTTCGAAGATCTCCACCTCGTGGCCATCACGGGTGAGCAGGATGGCCAATGCCTGGCCAGCGGTGCCGTATCCAATTACGGCGATGCGCAGTCGTTCCGTCATGCCCGCATTGTGCCATCGGCGCAGGGGTGGTACATCGACCGCCTCCTCTTCCGAGCAGATTTGCATCGGGCTCCGCCACCACTGCCAGCCCTCCTGCGAATGCCTGTCATTGCGTGCGAAGTAAAGGAGGAGGCGATGGCCGCAGGCCGGCGCCGGGGGACATTCGCACGCAAGGACAGGCGCTCCCGCCGCAAAAGCATCTTCACGTTCACGGCCCGCAAAAAAAACCCCGCCGAAGCGGGGTTCTCAACGCACTATCGAGTGGATCACTCGGCCGGAACGATGTTCGAGGCCTGGGCGCCCTTCGGGCCCTGGGTCACGTCGTAGGTGACCTTCTGGCCTTCCTGCAGACTGCGGAAGCCCTTGGAGTTGATCGCGGAGAAGTGCGCGAAGACGTCGGCGCTGCCGTCCTCCGGCGAGATGAAGCCAAATCCCTTGGCGTCGTTGAACCACTTGACGGTACCGTTCGGCATGGTGATGCGTGACCTTATGCAATGAATGGGTGGTGTACGCTGAACCCGCGCACAAGCTGAGTATGCAAAGCTTGTTACGCGAAGACAATCACCCCCGCGCCAATTCGCCGACCAGTTCCGGAAGTCCGTTGCTGGCGGCCTGCACATTGGCCAGTACTTCGGCCATGGTGATTTCCTCGCCGTCACCGCACCCGGCGGCCCAGTTGGCAACGATCGCCAGGCAGGCATAATCCAGCCCCAGCTCGCGTGCCAGCGCCGCTTCGGGCATGCCGGTCATGCCCACCAGGTCGCAGCCATCGCGGCGCATGCGTGCGATTTCGGCGATGGTTTCCAGCCGCGGGCCCTGCGTTGCGCCGTAGCAACCGCCATCGTGGACCTTCACACCGGTCACCTTCGCCGCCGCCAGGATCTTGCTGCGCAGCATCGGCGTGTACGGATGGCCGAAGTCGACGTGCACCACGTCGGTGCCTTCTTCTTCGCAGATCGTGCTGATCCGGCCCCAGGTGTAATCGATTACCTGATCCGGACAGGCCAGCACGCGCGGACCGAAATCGTCACTGATGCCGCCCACGGTATTCAGTGCCAACACCCGTTGTGCGCCGATCTGCTGCAGCGCGGCCAGGTTGGCGCGGTAGTTGATCTTGTGCGGCGGCAGCGAATGACCTTCACCATGGCGCGCCAGGAAAGCCACGCGATGACCGAGCAATGTCCCGACCCGCACCGGGCCGGACGGCTGTCCGAAACGGGTCGAGACTTCGTGGGTCTGCACGTCGTCAAGCTTGGCCAGGTTGTAGACACCGGTGCCGCCAATCACGGCCAGGGCGATCTGTTGCATGAAAAGCACTCCAGAGAAAAAAGAACGCCGGCACCCGAGGATGCCGGCGGCAGGAAACGCGGGCCGCAGGCGGCCGCGTTGTTATTCCTTCATCGCGTAGATGGCCGGCACGCAGCGCAGGGTTTCGTTGACGTCCATGCCGAAACCGAACACGTAGCGATCCGGCAGTTCGATGCCGGCGTAGTCGGCGGTGACGTCCGGCAGCGCGCGATCGTGCTTCTTCACGGTCATCGCGGCAATGCGCACGTCGGTCGCGCCCTGCTCCAGGCACCAGGTGCGCACACCCTGCAGGGTGTAACCCTCGTCGAGGATGTCGTCGACCAGCAGCACGCGGCGACCGAACAGCGCGGTGGCCGGCTTGTGCTTCCACACCAGGTCGCCGCCGGTGGTCTCGCCGCGGTAACGGGTGGCGTGCAGGTAATCGAACTGCACGTCCTGGCCACGCGCGCCCAGTTCCAGTGCCAGCTGGCCTGCGAACGGCAGCGCACCATGCATGATCGACAGGAACAGCGGCACCTCGCCCTGGTAATCGCGCGCGATGGCGTCGGCGATGCCGGCAATGGCCTTGTCGATGGTGGGACGATCGACCAGCAGGTCAGCTTGGGCCAGGGCCTGGGAAATGGTGAGGTTCGGCATCAGACGGTTCTTCCAAGGGTTTGAAGCAGACGGGATTGGGTGTCGCCATGGCGGGCATCGGCCAGCAGGCCATCCCAGCCAAGCGCGCCGCGGCCGAGCAGGCCCAGCAGCGCAGCGGTATTGAGGGAGCGTCCCTGCACCGCGTGCAGGGCTTCATCGACCAGTTCCGGGTGGCAGACCAGCACCACATCGCAGCCGGCATCCAGATGCGCGTGCACGCGCGCCGGAACGCCACCGGCGCTGTGCGAGGCAGCCATGCCGATGTCATCGGAGAACACCACGCCGCGGAAGCCGAGCTCGTCACGCAGGATCTGCTGGATCCAGCGCGGCGAGTAGCCAGCGGGTTCCGGCGCGACCTGCGGATAGATCACGTGCGCCATCATCACTGCATCGGCGCCGGCGGCGATACCGGCCGCGAACGGGACCAGATCCTGTGCGCGCAGTTCATCCAGCGCGCGCGGATCGATCGCGGTGTCCACATGGGTGTCTTCCAGCACGGTGCCATGGCCGGGGAAATGCTTGAGGGTGGCGGCCATGCCGACCGCGTGCATGCCACGCACATAGGCGGCGGTGAACGCGGCCACGACCTGCGGGTCTTCACTGAAGGCGCGGTTGCCGATGGCGCGATTGCCACGGCCAAGGTCGACCACCGGCGCGAAGCTCAGGTCCACGCCGCTGGCACGCACTTCACTGGCCATCAGCCAGGCGTGCTGCTCGGCAAGTGCCAGCGCAGCGTCGGGGTCCCTGGCGTACTGGACACCAATGTCCTGCAGCGGCGGCAGCTCGCTGAAGCCCTCGCGGAAGCGCTGCACGCGCCCCCCTTCCTGGTCCACGCAGATCAACTGCGGGCGCGGTGCGGCAGCGCGGATCGCCGCCGACAGTTCGGTCACCTGCTGCCGCGAAGCGAAGTTGCGCTTGAACAGCACCACCCCGGCCACAGCATCGTGCTGCAGCCAGTCACGTTCCTGGGCGGTCAGTTCAGTACCGGCAACGCCGATCAGCAGCATGGTCGATCTCCACAACGGGCGCCCGCATGGCGCAGTGCCGCATTGTCGCAGAACCGGCCAACAGGCGCAGTGGTCAAAAAAGGGGACGGAGGGGATTAACGCGCAATCGGCCCACTGGTGCCGAATACGACTTGATCCCCTCCGTCCCCTGTTGCGGTCCGGTCAGACCTTGCAACCGTCCGCGCCGCAGGCGTCGTCGCTGCCATCCGGGGCACCCTGCACGCCCTGCCCCGCCGCCTGCTCGGCGGCAATCTGGCGCAGCGCGTTGGCGAAGGCTTCCGGCGGCTGGGCGCCGGAAACCGCCCAGCGACCGTCGATGACGAAGGTGGGCACCGAGGAGATACCCAGCGCATGGGCCTGCGCCAGGCCCGCTTCCACTTCGGCCAGGCCACGATCGCCGGCCAGCATCTGCTGGATCTCATCTGCAGCCAGACCACCCGCGGCACCGGCCTCGACCAGCACCGCCGGGTCGGCCAGATTCCGCCCATGCTCGAAATGGGCGCGGAACAGCGCCTCGCCGACCGCCTCCTGCACGCCGTGCTGTCCAGCCAGCCACAGCAGGCGATGCGCCGGCAGCGTGGTTACCCGCACCTGGCCCTGGCTGAAGTCCATCGGCAGGCCCTCGGCCCGCGCGGTGGTCTGGGTCTGGCCAAGAATCTGCTCGGTGCGCTCGGCACCGCCGAACTTGCGCTCATAGGCCTCGCGCAGCGGCACCGGGGTGGCGTCCGCATCCGGATCGAGCTGGAACGGCTGCCAGTGGATCTCGAGTTCGGGCGCGTCGGCGCCCAGCAACTGCACACCCTGCTGGAAGCGATGCTTGCCGATCCAGCACCAGGGGCAGACCACGTCGGAGTAGATGTCGATTCTCATCCCTGCGACATGTGGCCTGCTTGCCCCGAAAAAAGGGGACGGAGGGAATTAAGTCGCTTTCTGCGCAGCTGGGATCAAGACGCCCCTCTACTTCACCACTGTGAATAGGGATTATTGGCCAACGCCACATTGTAGTAGCGCGCGTCGTCGGTCACTTCGGCGCCGATCCAGTCCGGCAGGTCGATGGCCTGGTCGGCGCTGTCGAGCTCGACTTCGGCGACCACCAGGCCGGCGTTGTCGCCAAGGAACTCGTCCACTTCCCAGGTCAGGCCGGCGTACTCGACCAGATGCCGGCGCTTGTCGATCAGGCCGCCGACGCACAGCGCCAGCAGGTCGCGCGCATCCTGCACCGGGATCGGATAGTCGAACTCCTGCCGGGTATGGCCCAGCGTTCGCGACTTCAGGTTCAGTGCGGCCTTCTCGCCTTCGATGCGGACCCGCACCGAGGCGTTCTGGGTGCCCCGGTCGAGCGCGCCCAGATCGTTGATATAGCCCTGTGCCATCGGAATGACCCGGTGCGCGGCGGTGCGCCACCCATCATGGGTGACGAGGAATTTGCGTTCGATTTCAATGCCCATGGGCACAGTATGCGGCTCACGCCAGACGCTGCCTATCGGCGCGGCGACAGGCACGACTACACTGCGCGGTCCCCAACCAAGGAATGGTCGCTCATGACACTTTCCCGTCGTCTTCGCCGCTGCCTTGCCCTGTCGGCACTACTGCCGTGTGTGACCACCAATGCCGCATCAACGGCGATGCCATCGCTACAGCAGGCACAGGCCGCGATGGACCGGATGTTCGATCAGGCCATTGCCGATCGTCCCGCCAGCGACAGCAGCCGCCTGGTTGCCGAGACCTTCCGGCCCCGCCTGCAGGCCCTGGACAGCTGCGCAGCCGCCGAGGCCGGCGACGCCGTCGATTGCATCGCCACCGCCAGCGCAGGCATCGATTCGCGACCGCAGCTGCTGCGGCTGGCACTGGTGGGCGGCGTGTGGACCCTGCCTGACCAGCGCGATGTCCCGGTTCCGGCGCCGCCGAAGGATCGGGTGCAGGCCCTGCTGCGGGAACGGATCGCCGTACAGGCGCAGCAGCAGGCCGACCCCGCCCTGCGCGCGCGATACGAGCAGGCGGCCGGCACCCTGCAGGTGCAGGACGTGAGGAGTTGCGACGTCGCCAGCGACAGGGCCGTCATCGAATGCACGGTGCGCGCGGGCGATGGCAACGAGCACGGTGAGCAGTCCATGGCCTTCGTGCGCGTGGACGGTCAGTGGCAGAACGCCCCGGCCGACTGACAGCGTTGCCTGCGTGCAGGCAGCAAGGCAGGCGCCGGGTAGACCCCGGCGCTGCATTCATCAACGCTTTTCGAACACCGCGATGCTTTCCACGTGCGCGGTATGCGGGAACATGTCCATCGCACCGGCGCTGACCAGGGTGAAGCCCTGTTCGTTGACCAGATAACCGGCATCGCGGGCCAGCGAGCCCGGATGGCAGCTGACGTAGACGATGCGCTTGAACTGCTTCAACGGCAGCTGCTGCAGCACTTCGATGGCGCCCGAACGCGGCGGATCCAGCAGCAGCTTGTCAAAGCCCTGGCGCATCCACGCCGTGCTGCGCTGGTCCTGGGTGAGGTCGGCGCTGTAGAATTGCGCGTTGGCCAGCCCGTTGCGCTCGGCGTTCTCACGCGCACGCGCCACCAGCCCGGCATCGCCTTCCACGCCCACCACTTCGCGCACCTTGCGCGCCAGCGGCAGGGTGAAGTTGCCCAGGCCACAGAACAGGTCCAGCACGCGCTCGTCGGCACCCGGCTCAAGCAGGTCCAGCGCGTGGGCGATCATCTTCTCGTTGAGCTTGGCATTGACCTGGATGAAATCCAGCGGACGGAACGCCAGTTCGACATCCCACGGCGCCAGCCGGAACGACAGCGCCACGCCCTGCCCGTCCAGCGGCTGCACGGTGTCCACGCCACCCGACTGCAGGTAGATGACAAAGCCCTGCTGCTGGCCAAAGGCCGCCCAGGCAGCGCGATCAGCGTCACTCAGCGGCTGCAGGTGGCGCACGGTCAGCACCACGGCCTGGTCACCGGCGATGAACTCGATCTGCGGGATGTCGCGCTTGCCGTCCAGGGATTCGATGAAGGTCGACAGCACCTCCACCTTGGTGCCGATTTCCGGGATCACGGTCAGGCACTGCTGCAGGTCCGCGACGAAGCGCGGGTCCTGCTCGCGGAAGCCGACCAGGGTCTTGTCCTTCTTCTCGACCCGGCGCACCGAGAACCGGCCCTTGCGGCGGTAGCCCCAGCTGTCGCCGACCAGCGGCGGCAACACGGTGCCCGGCTTCACATGGCCGATGCGCTCCAGGTTGTCCATCAGCACGCGCTGCTTGGCGACGATCTGCTGGTCTTCATCCAGGTGCTGCAGCACGCAGCCGGCGCAGGTGCCGAAATGCGGGCACTTGGGGGTCACCCGCTGCGGAGAGGCCTGAAGCACTTCGACCGTGCGCGCCTCATCGAAGTGGCGGCTGCGGGCGGTCTGTTCGGCCATCACCACTTCGCCCGGCAGGGCGCCGCTGATGAAGGTGACCTTGCCGCCCTCGCCTTCACGGCGGGCAACACCGCGACCATCATGGCTGAGGTCGAGGATCTCGGTCTGGAAGGGAGTACGGTCGATGCGGGAGCGGGATCGGGCCACGTGGCAACAGGCTGCGGGCAAAAGTGGGGCCGTATTGTCGCAGATCCTGACCGGCGGGGCCGCTGGCCGCTTGCGCCCGCCGCCGCCGTGCTTGATGATTGACCCCAGCTGACATGGAGGCAGCCCTGATGCAGATGACCCCGCGGGCCAGTCGACCCCGCTTCCTGCTTGTCGAGGACGACATCATCAGCCGTGGTTTTTTCAAAGCGGCGTTGGAAACGTTACCAGCGGATGTGGATACCGCCGACTCACTGGCCAGCGCCTTGGCGCGCGCCGAGCCCGGTGCCCACGATCTGTGGCTGATCGACGTCAACCTGCCCGATGGCAATGGTGCCCAGCTGTTGCACCAGCTGCGCCGCTCGCACCCGGACACCCCGGCGCTGGCGCATACCGCCGACGGCGATGCTGCCATTCACGCACGCCTGCGTGAGGCCGGCTTCAGCGACACCCTGGTCAAGCCGCTGGGCCGCGACCAGCTGCTGAAGGCGGTCCGTCGTGCGCTGGTCAACAGCCCCGGCGGTTCCACGGCGCCGCCAGCAGCGGTCGAGCTGGCGTTGGAGGACTGGGACGAAACGGCCGCCCTGGCTGCGCTCAATGGCCAGCGCAACCACCTGATCGCCCTGCGCGAACTGTTCCTGGCCGAACTGCCGGGCGTGCGCGACGCGGTCGAACAGGCCGTGGACCAGCATGACGAACGCCAACTGCGCAGCCAGCTGCACCGGTTGCAGGCCAGCTGCGGGTTCGTGGGTGCAGCGCGACTCGCGCGCGCGGTGCGGCAGCTGCATCACATGCCCGAATCGGGGCAGGCACAGGCGGGGTTCCGCGCCGCCGTAGCGGCACTGCTGCACTGAGGGGTTCGGCCGGGCTGCGCCCGGCACCTGCAGAGGCAACGGACGGAGCAACGGCCAAAGCCAAAGCGGCTTCCTGCGGGATGGCGGGGCACTGTGGGTTTGCGGGGCCGCCGTGAACCCATCCATGGGGGCTTGGTCGCCGCATCCATGCGGCTCACACCCCGCAAGCCCACAGTGCCCCGCCTTCGACAATTCCCCGAATGCTGGTAGATCCACGCCATGCGTGGATATCTCCATCGGAATCGAACATTTCGAAAATTGAACGAAGAGCATCCACGCATGGCGTGGATCTACGTGTCGACCAAGGTCGACACCTACCAACAGCAGCAGAAAACTGTCGACGCCGTGACCCCATCCACGCGGGCTTGATCGCCGTATCGACAGTTTCCCGGTAGCTGGTAGATCCACGCCATGCGTGGATGAATCTCCATCGAAATCGAATATTTCGACAATTGAACGAAGAGCATCCACGCATGGCGTGGATCTACGTGTCGACCAAGGTCGACACCCACCAAGAACAGGCCATGACATTCCGACAGATCGCGGGAATCTGTCGAAGGCGGGGTGGGTCCGGTTGCGGGGGTGTAAGCGCCATGGATGGCGCGCCCAAGCCTCCATGGATGGATTCACGGCGTCCCCCGCAACCGGACCCACCCTGCCATCCCACGGAATGCCGGCTTTTGCCGTTGCCGTTGCCGTTGCTCCGGCCTCTGCGGGTGCAGGGCGCAGCCCTGCCGGGCACCCACCCTCAGCGCCTTGGTGCCAGCTGCTCCAGCATCTCCCACGATTTCAGGCCGCGTGCGCCAAGGTGATGAGCCAGCACCCGCCGCATCGGCAGGCGCAGGCTGGCCAGATCGGCGGCGTCCGGCTCATCGTCGGCTGCCAGCGCCAACAGTGCTGAGCCGGTAGCCGCTGCACGACGCTCGCCGCCGCGCTCGCTGAGCAGGCGCTGCGGTCCTTCCTGCGGGTCCAGTTCATAGCGCGCCGCGGGGTCGATCGGCTGGCCATCGCTGGCGGTCTCCAGATCGAAGCCCACGCCCAGCGCCGCCAGCAGCTCGCGTTCGAACCGGCGCAGGGTCCAGGCCAGTCCGGCACCCACGGCCAGGCGCGCACGCGCTTCGCCGTAGGCCAGGTACAACTCCGGCAGCGGATCCTGGCGCGGCGCCAGGCGCAGGGTCAGTTCACTCAAATAGAACCCGGCCAGCATGGCCTGGCCGAGCAGGCGCGGCGCCACATCCAACGCTTCAGCACCGCGCAGCTGGGCCAGTTCGCCACGTTGCAGCGCGCTGAAGCGGATCCACTGCAGGGGCTGCAGGGCCGCTCGCAGCACCTGGCCCTTGGCTGTGGAAACACCACGCGCGAGCAGGCCGATCCGGCCGTGCTCGGCGCTCAATACCTCGACCAGCAGGCTGGTCTCGCGATAGGCCCGCGCATGCAGCACGAAGCCGGTGTCGTCCTCGATCAGCATCGAAGCGACCGTCGCGGCTTATTCGTAGCCGAAGGCCTTCAGCGCGGCCTCGTCATCGGACCAGCCCTCACGCACGCGCACCCAGGTTTCCAGGAACACCTTGGCCCCGAACAGACGCTCCATCTGCAGGCGGGACTTGGCCCCGATCTCCTTCAGGCGGGTGCCGCCCTTGCCGATCACGATCGCCTTCTGGCCTTCGCGCTCGACCCAGATCACCGCACCGATGCGCAGCAGGTTGCCGTCCTCGGTGAAGCGCTCGATCTCCACCGTGGTGGCGTACGGCAGCTCTTCGCCCAACTGGCGCATCAGCTGTTCACGCACCAGTTCGCCAGCCAGGAAGCGCTGGCTGCGGTCGGTGATTTCGTCTTCGCCGAACATCGGCGGGGCTTCCGGCAACAGCGCCAGCACATCACGGACCAGGGCTTCCAGGCCGTTGCGCTTCTGCGCCGAAATCGGATGCACCGACGAGAAGTCACGGCCGGCAGTCACTTCCTGCAGGAACGGCAGCAGCGCGCCCTTGTCCTTCATGCGGTCGATCTTGTTGACCACCAGCACCACCGGGATACCGGCGTCGCGCAGCACGTTGAAGGCCAGGCTGTCCTCTTCGTCCCAGCGTCCGGCTTCGATCACCAGCAGGCCGGCGTCGACGCCTTCCAGCGACCCACGGGCAGCGCGGTTCATGACCCGGTTCATCGCCCGCTTCTGCACCTTGTGCAGACCAGGTGTGTCGACCAGCACCAGCTGCCCTTCCGGGTAGGTGGCGATGCCCAGCAGGCGGTGACGGGTGGTCTGCGGCCGGTTGGACACGATGCTGACCTTGGCCCCGACCAAGGCATTGGTCAGGGTCGATTTGCCCACGTTCGGGCGGCCGATGACGGCCACGCTGCCGCAATGATGGGGAGTTTGTTCGCTCACTTGGAATCCAGTTGTTCAAGGACGGCCGCAGCCGCTTGTTGTTCGGCAATCCGCCGCGAGGAGCCTTCGCCCTCGGTGCTGGCGGCGGGGTCGGCTACGTTGCAGCGTACCCGGAAGTGTTTGGCGTGGTCGTCACCAGATTCTGACACCAGTTCGTACTGAGGCAACGCCTTCTGTCGGCCCTGCAGCCATTCCTGCAGGCGGGTCTTGGGGTCCTTCTCCGGTCGCCCGGTGGCCGGCAGCGCCTCCATCGAGGCGGCAAACCAGGGCAGGACCATCGCCCGGCAGGCTTCAAAGCCGGCATCCAGGTAGATCGCCGCAACCACGGCCTCGAATGCATCGGCCAGGGTCGAGTCGCGGCGATGGCCGCCGGACTTCATTTCGCCAGGCCCCATGGTCAGCCGGTCACCCAGCTGCAGGGTCCGCGCGATCACCGCCAGCGCGCCTTCGCGCACCAGCTCGGCGCGGGCGCGGGTCATCGCGCCTTCGTCCGCCTTGGGCCAGCGCAGGTACAACGCCTCGGCGACCATCATGTTGACGATGCTGTCGCCGAGGAACTCCAGCCGCTCGTTATGCGGCGCGCCGGCACTGCGATGGGTCAGCGCCTGCTTGAGCAGGCCTGGATCGCGGAAGGTGTGACCGATCAGGTCTTCACGTTGGAAAGATTTATTCGGCACCGCTACGGGTCAGGTCCTGGGAAGAATCGAATTTGCCAACCACATCCAGGTTGCCGACCAGTTGGCGGCGCACTTCGTAGTTGACCTTGAGGGTCCAGCCATTGTCGCGACGGTCGAACTTGACGTTGGCCGGCTTCACGTTGTCCGAGTAGTTGATGTACAGCCGCTTGAAGAACAGGTCCTGGATGTTGGCCGGCGCCATGCTGCCGATGCCGGGTTCCTTGGCCAGGCTCTTCATCGCCGAGCGCACCGCGTAATACTCCTGGTACATCGGGAACAGCTTCATGCCGATGTAGAGGAAGAAGCCAACCACGATCAGGACCGTCAGGAACGAGGTCAGGGTCATGCCGCGCTGCGTGTTCATCGTCTTCATTGCGTTCTCCCCAGATACGCGAGTGGATGTGAAGTCAGTTGATGCTCGAGCCGATCCGCGACGGTTCGAAGCCATCCTTGCAGAACCAGCCCTGGCAGTTCAGCCAGATCAGGAACGCCTTGCCGCGCAGGTTCTCTTCCGGAAGCAGGCCCCAGAAACGGCCGTCGTCGCTGTTGTCGCGATTGTCGCCCATCACCAGGTACTTGCCGGCCGGCACGGTCCACTGGCCCTGGCCACGCGGATAGTCGGTCTCCAGCACGGTATGGGTACGGCCCGGCAGGTGCTCGACCAACAGGTTGGCGCCCTCGCCCTGGCCCTTATGGCCGGCGTAGATGCCCTTGTTGTCGTACTTCAGCGGTTCGCCGTTGAGGATCACGCCGTCGCCTTCGAACACGATGGTGTCGCCCGGCACGCCGATCACGCGCTTGATGAAGTTCTCGCCCTTGGCCGGATCGTTGTCACCATGGCCGGGGAAGTGGAACACCACCACGTCGCCGCGGGCCGGATCACCGACCGGCACGAAGCGGGTATTGGTGATCGGCAGGCGCAGACCATAGGAGAACTTGTTGACCAGGATGAAATCGCCGATCAGCAGGTTCGGCATCATCGAGCTGGACGGGATCTTGTACGGCTCGGCGATGAAGCTGCGCACGATCAGCACGATCGCCAGCACCGGGAAGAACGCACGCGAGTAGTCCACCAGCACCGGCTCGGTGTCGAGCAGGCCGGCACGCTGGGCGCGACGCTTGGCCAGGTACAGCTTGTCGGCCAGCAGGATCAGGCCGGAGGCCAGGGTCAGCACGACCAGGAGGATCTCAAACAGTTTCATTCAGGGTCCTTTGCAACGTCACCGGACGATCGGCCCGAAGGCCGGTTTCGGGGCTTATTTGTTGTCCATCTGCAGCACGGCCAGGAAGGCTTCCTGCGGAATTTCCACGCGGCCGACCTGCTTCATGCGCTTCTTGCCTTCCTTCTGCTTTTCCAGAAGCTTCTTCTTGCGCGAAACGTCGCCACCATAGCACTTGGCCAGAACGTTCTTGCGCATGGCCTTGACCGTGGTGCGCGAGATGATCTGCGAGCCGACGGCCGCCTGGATGGCCACGTCGAACTGCTGGCGCGGAATCAGGTCCTTCATCTTCTCGCACAGCTCGCGACCACGACGATCGGCATGGCTGCGGTGCACGATCAGCGACAGCGCATCGACCTTGTCGCCATTGATCAGCACGTCCACGCGCACGAAAGGACCGGCATCGAAGCGCACGAAGTGATAGTCCAGCGAGGCATAGCCACGGCTGACCGACTTCAGCTTGTCGAAGAAGTCCAGCACCACTTCGGCCATCGGCAGCTCGTAGCTGATCTGCACCTGGCTGCCCAGGTAGTTGATGCCGAGCTGGCTGCCACGCTTTTCTTCGCACAGCTTGATGATGTTGCCGATGTACTCCTCGGGGGTGAGCACGTTGGCGCGGATGATCGGCTCGCGGATTTCCTGCACATGGTTCACCGGCGGCAGCTTGGCCGGGTTGTCCATGTTGATGATCGTGCCATCGGTCTTCAGGACTTCATACACCACCGTCGGCGCGGTGCTGATCAGGTCCAGGTTGTATTCGCGCTCCAGGCGTTCCTGCACGATTTCCATGTGCAGCATGCCGAGGAAGCCGCAGCGGAAACCGAAGCCCATCGCTTCGGAGCTTTCCGGCTCGAAGCGCAGCGCGGCATCGTTCAGGCGCAGCTTGTCCAGCGCTTCGCGCAGGTCCGGGTAGTCTTCAGCGTCAACCGGGAACAGGCCGGCGAACACGCGCGGCTGCATTTCCTGGAAGCCCGGCAGCGGCTTCGGTGCCGGGTCGGCAGCGAGGGTGAGGGTGTCACCGACGGGCGCGCCGTGCACGTCCTTGATGCTGGCGGTGACCCAGCCCACTTCGCCGGCGCGCAGTGCCGGCAGCACCTTGCGCTTGGGGGTGAACACGCCGACGTTGTCGACCTGGTGGTTGCGGCCGGTGGACATCACCTGCAGCTTGTCGCCGGCCTTGATCTCGCCCTGCATCACGCGCACCAGCGAGACCACGCCCAGGTAGTTGTCGAACCACGAGTCGATGATCAGCGCCTGCAGCTTGTCGGTATCACGCGGCACCGGCGGCGGAATGCGATGCACGATCGCTTCCAGCACGTCGACCACGTTCAGGCCGGTCTTGGCACTGACCGGGACCGCGTCGCTGGCATCGATGCCGATCACGGCCTCGATCTCGGCCTTGGCGCGCTCGATATCGGCGGTGGGCAGGTCGATCTTGTTGATCACCGGCACCACTTCCAGCCCCTGCTCCACCGCGGTGTAGCAGTTGGCCACCGACTGCGCTTCCACGCCCTGGGCTGCATCGACCACCAGCAGCGCGCCCTCGCAGGCGGCCAGCGAGCGGCTGACTTCATAGGAGAAGTCAACGTGGCCGGGGGTGTCGATGAAGTTCAGGTGGTAGGTCTGGCCGTCCTTCGCCACGTACGGCAGCGACACCGACTGCGCCTTGATCGTGATGCCACGCTCGCGCTCGATCGGGTTGGAATCGAGCACCTGCGCTTCCATCTCGCGGGCCTGGAGGCCGCCACAGAGCTGGATGATGCGGTCGGCCAGCGTGGACTTGCCGTGGTCGACGTGGGCGATGATGGAGAAGTTGCGGATGTTCCGCATCGAATCAGAGGACATAGAGAGGTGGCGGCGGCGCGCGGCGTCGTCAGGGTAACGGTCGATTATCGCATGCCCGGAGGGTGACCGCGTGGTTGGCCTGTCCGGGCAAGCCCCGGAATGGCCGAAGCCCCGCCGGGGCGGGGCTTCGGGGATACCACATGGGCCGCCGTGAAGGCGGCCATCCGTTGTTACGGGCCGGCCTTGACCGCCACGAAGGCGCTGTTGCCGCTGCCGGTACGGACCAGCAGCATGACCACGTCACCCTTCTTGTACCCGGAAAGTGCACGGTTCAGGGTTTCCACGCTGCCGACCGGGGTGCTGGCCACCTGCAGGATCACCATGCCGCCGGACAGGCCGGCATCCCGGGCACCCTCGCCCTTCACTGCGGTGATGCGGACGCCTTCGCCCGTCTCCAGGCCCAGCTGCTTGCGCTGCGGCGCAGTCAGGTCGGCAACCTCCAACCCCAGCAGGGCATTGGCGCCGGTCTGCGGGGCTGCCGTGTCATTGCCTGCGGACGGGCTGCGGGCGTTGCCCTGCGCATCCTCGGCCAGGGCCGTCAGGGTCGCGCTCAGGTCACGCGGTTTGCCGTCGCGGATCACGCCCAGGGTGACCCGGCTGCCCGGCGCCATCGCACCGATCAGCGGCGGCAGATCGGACCAGCTGTTGACCGGCGCACCGTTCACCGTGCGGATCACGTCACCGATCTTGACCCCGGCCTTGGCCGCAGCGCTGTCCGGCACGATCTGGTTGACCAGCGCGCCGCGGCTGTCGGGCAGGCCCATGGCCTGTGCCTTCAGGCCGTCGATCTCCTGCACCACCGCGCCGAGCTGGCCACGGGTGACCTTGCCGGTCTTCTTGATCTGCTCGACCGCGCTCATTGCCAGGTCGATAGGGATCGCGAAGCTGATGCCCATGTAGCCGCCGGAGGCCGAGAAGATCTGCGAGTTGATGCCGACCACCTCGCCGCGGGTATTCAGCAGCGGACCGCCGGAATTGCCCTGGTTGATCGCCACGTCGGTCTGGATGAACGGCACATAGCGCTGGTCCGGCCCGCCGGTGTTGCGGCCGAGGGCACTGACCACGCCAGCGGTAACCGAGTGGTCGAGGCCGAACGGTGAGCCGATCGCGACAACCCACTGACCGGGCTTCAGGCTGTTGGAATCCCCCACGCGCACGGTCGGCAGGTTCTTGCCGTCGATCTTCAACAGGGCGACGTCGTACTGCTGGTCGCTGCCGATCACCTTGGCGGTGAACTCGCGACGATCGCCGAGCTTGACCTTCACTTCGCTGGCGTCGGCGACCACGTGGTAATTGGTCAGCACGTAGCCGTCAGGCGAAATGATGAAGCCCGAGCCCATGCCGCGGCCCTTGATGCTGGGGCCGCCGTCCTGGCCGCCGGGCCCCTGCCCCGGCATCGGGAAATCCGGGCCGAAGAAGCGGCGGAAGAACTCGGGCATCTCGTCATCACCCGGGCCCATGCCGCCGCGTGCCTGGCGGTTGCTGCGGACGATGGTGGTGTCGACGTTGACTACACCGGGCCCAACCTGTTCCACCAGATTGGTGAAGTCCGGCAGACCGCTGACCAGCGGTTGCGCCGGTGCGCGCGGCGCCGCAGCGGCGGCGGCCTGCGGCGGGGCGGTCGGCGCCGCCGGTTGGGCGCAGGCCACCAGCGGCAGGGTCAGGGCGAACAGGCCAATGGCCTGTGTGCGGAGTCGGGGAGTCATCGGACGGCAACCTCCGGGTCGGATGGAAAGGGAAAGAAGCGCCCCGCTGACGGCGGGGCGTGTGACGTTACCCGGCTCAGTCGCGCGGGCGCTGCGGCGACGGCAGATCATCCTGCAGGCGCGGCTCGAACGGATAGAACGCGGCGCCGCCGGCATGGGCCGGGAAGCTGGCGTTGAGGGCGCCACCGGCGGCGGGCGCCAGGCTGGAGCGCGGCCACGGCCGTG
Source organism: Stenotrophomonas sp. PA-6-5C (assembly GCF_021605635.1). NCBI lineage: Bacteria > Pseudomonadati > Pseudomonadota > Gammaproteobacteria > Lysobacterales > Lysobacteraceae > Stenotrophomonas > Stenotrophomonas sp. PA-6-5C. The sequence continues at coordinate 4,014 of NZ_WKEE01000050.1, read as the reverse complement.
CCTGCAGGCTGCCGACCTCGCCAAATGGCAGGTTGCGCGCGCTACCGGCCGGCACGGTCGGGGTCAGCGGCGCCTGGCTGGCGACCGCGCGCAGCGGTGCGTCATCGCGCTGGGCCACGCGCGCGGCCTGCTGGCTGCGGGTGGCGCTGGCGCGGCGCGCGTCCTGGCGACGGCTGGCGGCGGCCATGGCCACCGCCGGCACGCTGGCCACGGCCATCGTGGCGGTGTCCACCGATGCCTCGGTGACAGCCGCGGGCTGCCCGGATGCCGGCGGCAACTGCGCCTGGCTGGCGATCACCTGCGGTGCGGAGACATCGACGGGCGGCGCCTCCTGCAGTTTTTCGCGGCCGACGAACAGCGCCACGGCAGCAACCGAAGCCGCCAGTGCGCCGCCACCCCAGGCACGCCAAGCACTACGCCGGGCCTGACGCTTCGGCTCGGCCAGCGGAACAGGCTCGGCGGCGATGGCGGCAGCCACGGCGGCACTGAAACCGGCCGGTGCCAGCAGTGACGCCTGGCCACGCATGACGTCACCCAGCAGCTGCCAGCGTTCCTGGCAGCCGGCCAGTTCCGGATCGTGTTCCATGCGACGCACCAGGAAGCGCGCCTCGTCTGCCCCCAGCTCGCCGTCGACCAGCGCCGACAGCTGCTGGCGATGGCGTTCGTCCAGGCGTTGCCCGGCGGGAGACTGGTGGTTGTGCGATTCGTTGTTCGGAATGCGGGTCATATACGGCTCTTCTCGCGGGTGGCGCTGCCGATGTCCAACAGCGGCCGGAGTTCGGTGTCGATCGCCTCGCGCGCCCGGAAGATCCGGGAACGCACGGTGCCGATCGGGCACCCCATCTTCTGCGCGATTTCCTCGTAGCTCAGGCCTTCCACCTCGCGCAGGGTGATCGCTGACCGGAGTTCTTCCGGCAGAGCATTGACGGCCTTCATCACCGTCTGTTCCAGTTCCTGGCGCATCAACTCGCGCTCCGGCGTGTCGGTGTCGCGCAGGCGTGTTCCGCTGTCGAACTGCTCGGCGTCACCGATGTCGATGTCATCGGTCGGCGGGCGGCGATTGTGCGAAGCCAGATGATTTTTGGCGGTATTCACGGCGATCCGATGCAACCAGGTTGAGAACTGGGCGTCGCCACGGAAGCTTCCAATCGCACGGTAGGCACGGATGAAAGTGTCCTGGGCCACGTCCTGACATTCACTCCAGTCGGCGATGTAGCGACCGACCAGGGCCACCACCCGATGCTGGTACTTGCGCACCAGGACATCGAAGGCGGCACTCTCGCCGTGCTGCACGCGCCGGACCAGTTCCAGATCCAGCTCCTGTGGTGTATCAACATCGGCCATGAGGGGCCGCACTCCTGTCAGCCCAACCGACGTCGGGCAATGAGACTGCCAATCCCGGGAAAAGTTCAGTCGCCGATCACCTGGCGCCGCACCAGCTTTTAACCACCGTTCCGTTAACGTTCCGGTCCAAGGCCTGCGATCCGGGGCGCTACACCCCTGCTATTGGGATTTGACGCGGGGGAAACAACCTCTGGATCATAGCCCCCTTCTCCATACACAACCGGATGGAACGTCCATGCTCTCAAGCTTCGATGGTCTCCGCTTCAGCCACTGGCACCCCGAGATCCGCGACGATGGCGTGGTGGTCCTCTCCCTTGATCGTCAGGACAGCAGTGTCAACGCAATGTCGCAGGATGTCCTGCTGGAGCTGGGCGATCTGCTTGAGCGCATCGCCATGGACCCGCCCAAGGGCGTGGTGATCCAGTCGATCAAGAAGGCAGGCTTCATTGCCGGTGCCGACCTGAAGGAATTCCAGGAATTCGATCGCCGCGGCACCGTCAACGATGCCATCCGCCGTGGCCAGTCGACCTACCAGAAGCTGGCCGAACTGCCCTGCCCGACCGTGGCCGCCATCCATGGCCACTGCCTGGGCGGCGGCACCGAGCTGGCCCTGGCATGCCGCTACCGCGTCGCGTCCAATGACAGTTCCACCCGCATCGGACTGCCCGAAACCCAGCTGGGCATCTTCCCGGGCTGGGGTGGCAGCGCGCGCCTGCCGCAGCTGGTCGGCGCGCCGGCTGCGATGGACATGATGCTGACCGGACGCACGCTGTCGGCCTCGGCCGCACGCGGCATCGGCCTGGTCGACAAGGTGGTGGCACCGGCCGTCGTGCTCGACACCGCCGTGGCGCTGGCCTTGTCCGGCACCACCCGCCCGTTCAAGCAACGCGCGACGGCGTGGGCGACCAATACCTGGCTGGCACGCCAGCTGCTGGCACCGCAGATGGTCAAGCAGGTTGCGCGCAAGGCGAAGAAGGACCAGTACCCGGCGCCGTATGCGTTGATCAGCACCTGGCAGCGCAGCGGCGGCAAGCCGGTGCAGGCACGCCTGGATGCCGAACGACGCGCGGTGGTGAAGCTGGCCAGCACACCGACCGCACGCAACCTGATCCGCATCTTCTTCCTCACCGAACGCCTGAAGGGCCTGGGCGGTGGTGATTCCGGCATCCGCCACGTGCACGTGGTCGGTGCCGGCGTGATGGGCGGCGACATCGCCGCGTGGGCGGCCTACAAGGGCTTCGACGTGACCCTGCAGGACCGCGAGCAGCGCTTCATCGACCCGGCCATGGAACGCGCGCAGGCGCTGTTTGCCAAGAAGGTGCGCGACGAGAGCAAGCGCCCGGCCGTCGCCGCGCGCCTGCGTGCCGATCTGGAAGGCAACGGCGTGGCGCAGGCCGATCTGGTGATCGAAGCGATCATCGAGAACCCGGAAGCCAAGCGTGCGCTGTACCAGACGCTGGAGCCGAAGATGAAGCTCGACGCGTTGCTGACCACCAACACTTCGTCGATTCCGCTGGTGGAACTGCGCGATCACATCCAGCGTCCGGCGCAGTTCGCCGGCCTGCATTACTTCAATCCGGTGGCACAGATGCCGCTGGTGGAGATCATCCACCATGACGGCATGGCGCCTGAGACCGAGCGCCGCCTGGCGGCCTTCTGCAAGGCGCTGGGCAAGTTCCCGGTGCCGGTGGCCGGCACCCCCGGCTTCCTGGTCAACCGCGTGCTGTTCCCGTACATGCTGGAAGCCGCTACCGCGTATGCCGAAGGCATTCCGGGGCCGGTGATCGACAAGGCGGCGGTGAAGTTCGGCATGCCGATGGGCCCGATCGAACTGATCGACACCGTGGGCCTGGACGTGGCCGCTGGCGTGGGCAAGGAACTGGCACCGTTCCTGGGCCTGCAGATTCCGGCGGCGCTGCAGGCGGTGGAACCGGACAAGCGCGGCAAGAAGGATGGCCAGGGCATCTACACCTGGGAAAACGGCCGGGCCAAGAAGCCGGACGTGGCGCGCGACTACCAAGCGCCTGCCGATCTGGAAGATCGCCTGATCCTGCCGCTGTTGAACGAGGCAGTGGCGTGCCTGCACGAGGGCGTGGTGGCCGATGCGGACCTGCTGGATGCGGGCGTGATCTTCGGTACCGGTTTCGCACCGTTCCGCGGCGGTCCGATCCAGCACATCCGTGCGGTCGGTGCCGATGCCATCGTGGAGCGCCTGAAGGCGCTGCAGCAGCGTCACGGTGACCGCTTCGCCCCGCGGCCGGGCTGGGACAACCCGGTCCTGCGCGAACCGGTGGTTTGATCGGCCGGGCCTGCGGCCCGGCACCCGCAGAGGCAACGTCAAGTTCCACAGCAGAAGCCAGAGCCAAAGCGGCTCTGGCTTTTCTGTTTGTTGGGCGGGGCGGTGTCGGGTTGCGGGGACGCCGTAAACCCATCCTTGGGGGCTTGGCCGCGGCATCCATGCCGCGGACACCCCGCAATCCGACACCGCCCCACCCCTGACAGGTTCACGCGGCTGTTGGTAGGTGTCGACCTTGGTCGACACGCTTGATCCACGCCATGCGTGGATGCGAGCGAAGCGACCAGCGTTTGATTTTGATTTTGATTTTCTTTTTTTTTCTCCGTGGCTGGACGCCACACGGAAACTGTCAGAGGTCGGGCGGGGTGGGTTCG